>NZ_JBIARC010000024.1:0-125544 GCF_042889625.1 Streptomyces sp. NPDC002573
GCACCGCTGGCCGGGGGCTCGGCCGATGACCTCGCCCCCGGCGAGGGCGCGGTGATCCGCGTCGGCGCGCACCTGCGTGCCGTGGCCCGTGACGAAGTGGGACAGCTGAGGACCCTGTCCGCCCGTTGCACGCATCTGGGCTGCCTGGTCGCCTTCAACCGCGCCGAACAGGCCTGGGAGTGCCCCTGCCACGGCTCACGGTTCGGCCTCGACGGGCAGGTTCTGCAGGGCCCGGCCACCCGGCCGCTGGAGAGCCGCGACCTGTAGACCGGGGCGCGGGCCTCGGAGCGGCCGCTGCCTTCAGCCCCCGGAGCCCGCCCGGGCGCAGTCGATGCACACCTCTGTGTGCGGCACCGCCAGGAGGCGATCCCGGCTGATGATGTCGCCGCACACCGTGCACTGCCCGTAGCCGGGGGTGCCCACCCTCGGCAGGGTGGCGAGGACCTGGTCCAACAGGTTACGGGCGCGATCCGCGTCGGCGCGCAGGGCCTCCAGCGCGATCACCTTGGCGCCCACGTCGGCCGCGTCGAGATCGCAGTCGGCGTGGAGGCTGGGCATCTTCGACTCGGTCGCCGACAACTCCTCGCGCAGGAGGTTCGCCTCCTCGGCGAGCCGGGAGGTGATCTCGCGCAGGTCGTCGGCCGACAATTTCGTGGGCATGTGTGCTCCAACTCCGTCGGGTCGGTCGGACAACGGCGTGCTCAGGGCTTGAGGAGGGGCTTGACCTCCCGTCCTCCTTGGCGAACGGCGCGCCGTGCGCCTCCATGCCTACGGCGTCGATCACGGCGTCCGTGCCGCGCCCACCGGTGAGTTCGCGTACGGCCGCGCCGAGGTCCTTGCCGTGCCACGCGGTCGCCCGGCTCGAGCGCGCTCACCTGGGGTCCGACCTCCTCGACGAAACCCATGGGCTCATGGCCCAGGATGTCGCCGAAGTCGAGGTGGGGGCCGAGCAGTTCGTACGGACGGAGGTCGGAACCGCAGATCCCGGTGGACGTGACGCGCCCGACGACGTCGTCCGGTTTCTCGGTCCGGAGGTCGGGGACGGTCTCGACGCGGGCGTCCCGTCGGCCCTGCCAGGTCAGTGCTCGCATGCCCATTCCTCCGGTCGCATGGTTCGGCCAGGCCCTCCCGAGTCCCCTGGGACGAGCGTCCGACACCTCGGCGGTTCGGCGCGTGCGGCCTGGTGAGGAGGGGAGGGGGAGAAACGTCCGGAACGTGTGCAGCGTCCGGTTCGCCGGGTACTCGGCGCGTGATGCGGCGGTGAACGGCACCGCTGCCCCGGAGAAGGGACCGACGATGGCCCGGCACGTACGCGACATCATGACCGCGGAGCCCGTGACGGTGGAACCGCGGACCTCGGTCGGCAGGGTCGCCCAGATGATGCGTGACCAGAACATCGGCGCCGTCCTCGTCACCGAGGGCGACGAGCTGCGCGGGCTGGTCAGCGACCGCGATCTCGTGGTGCGCGCGCTCGCGGAGGGCGCCGATCCCGGCGAGACCACGGTGGCCGACGCATGCAGCGAGGACCTCGTCACCATCGCGCCCGACGAGGACGTCCGCCGCGCTGTTCATCTGATGCGTGAGTACCACGTCCGCCGCATACCGGTGGTCGAGGGCGGGCATCCGATCGGGATCATCTCCCTGGGCGACCTCGCCATCGAACGCGACCCGGAGTCGGCGCTCGGCGACATCAGCCGCGCGAGGCCGAACGCCTAGGCGCAAAGACAGCGGCGAACGTCCTTCGCGGACGGCGGCCCCGTTCGCCCGGGTCGCAGCCCGCTGCCCGGCGTGCGCCCGGCGGCTTCCCCCGGGTCGTCGTCTCAGTCCAGAGGCGCCGTACGCTGCCACGGCCGCAGTGCCTCCAGCTGACCCGCCACCTCCAGCAGAGCCGTCTCCGAACCCGGCCGGCCGACCAACTGGACCGCGCAGGGAGCGCCGTTCGGGAGCGCGCCGAAGGGGACCGACATGGCCGGCCAGCCGGTGAGGTTCCACGGCGGGGTCATGGGGGAGTAGTTGGTGTTCGCCAGCAGATTGCGCAGCCAGCCGCGTCGGTGCCAGGGAGCGGCCGCCGGGCCGCGGCGCGCGAGCGCGGGAGTGAGCAGCACGTCGTGTTCGGCGAAGAACGGCTCAAGGCGCCGCCGCAACTGCTCACGGCGGTCGCCCGTGCGCACGCCCTGCACAAAGCGGCGGCCCACCGCCGCGTGGACCCGGGTGCGCCGGGTGAGCCGTCGCGGGTCGAGGCCCGCGGCGTCCACCGCCGTACCCGCCGTCCAGTGGGCGAGTGAGGTAGTGCCCAGCCACCAGGGGTAGGGCGGTTCGGCCGGACGCACGTCGTGGCCCGCCCGTGTGAGCAGGTCGGCCGCCGCGCGGGTCGCGTCCGCGTAGGGCCGGCTCACGGTCACCCCGGGCAGCGGGCTGCGCAGCGAGAGGGCGATGCTCCGTGCCGCCGGCCGCGGTTCAGGCGTCCCGGCCGTCGTGTGCCGGTCCGCGAGGACGTCGAACATCAGCCGGGCGTCCTCGACCGTCGTCGCGAGCGGGCCGTTCTCGGACATCCCGAACCAGTCGCCGTTGCCGATGCCGGCCGGGACGGTGCCATGGCCCGGCTTGAGGGTGACGAGGCCGCAGTTGGCCGCCGGGATGCGCAACGAGCCCATCCCGTCGTTGCCGAGCGCGATCGGCACCATGCCGGCGGCCACCGCCGCCGCGCTGCCGCCCGAGGAGCCGCCCGCCGTACGGGTGGTGTCCCACGGATTGCGGGCCGTCCCGTGCACCCCCTCCGTGGTGCCGAACACGCACAGTTCCGGCACGTTCGTCAGTCCCACCACGACCGCTCCCGCCGCACGCAGCCGGGCCACGGTGACATGGTCGTGCGCGGCGGGCGTGTCCAGGGTCGCCGCCGAGCCGTTGCGGGTGGACTCGCCGCGCACCGCCAGATTGTCCTTGACGGCCACCGGCACACCGGCCAGCGGGAGTTCGGCCAGATCCGGGCGGTCCGCGAGCGCCTCGGCCTCGGCGAGCGCGGCGTCCGCGCGCAGTCGGCGGAAGGCGCCGATACGGCCGTCGAGCCGCTCGATCCGCGCGAGGTGCTCCGCGACGACCTCGTGCGGCGTGGCCCGCTTCTCGCGTACGGCGGTGGCGATCTCGGCGGCGGTCCGGCCGGCCCAGCTGCTCACGGGCGCTCCCTGTCGATCCTCGGCATGGTGGAGGTGGGTCTACTGACGAGTACGAGGAGCACTGTGCCCTGAGGGGTGGCACCGCGTCGAGAGTCTGAGGGTGCCGTGTCGCCACTTCCCTGGCGCAGTGGCGGAAGGTCATCCGACCACTGACTCAAATCCCGTTGGTGCGAGCCCCATTGACAGCCATGAGGGGCGGATAAATCATCAGACCTCCGATGAATTGGAGGCGCTCATGAGTACGTATCCAAGACGTCAGGTCCTCGGTGCCGCCGCGGTCGTCGCCGCCGGCGCCACCCTTCCCCTCTCCGCCCCGCCCGCCGCCGCGGCGTCCGCCGGTTCCGCTGCGGGGTCCGCCGACTCGGCCACCCCTCGGCCTCAGTGGGTGCCGGTCCCCACCCCCGTCCTCGTGCCCCTCGACGCCCACTTCGACAACGACGGCATCGACACCGCCGCCGCCCGCGGCGGCGACTTCGACGGCTCCGGCTACACCTTCCCGGGCGAGGAACTGCCCACCGCACGCGTGGAGGTGGACGGCATCCCCTTCGTCCTCGGTTCGTCGGCCGCGGGCGCGAGCAACAACGTCGTGGCCCTCGGCCAGCGCATCGACCTGCCCAAGGGCCGCTATCTGTCGGCTCTGTTCCTGACCGCATGCAGCTACGGCAACGCCTCGGGTCAGGCCATCGTGCACTACGCGGACGGCTCGGCCACGACCGCCGGGCTCGGCGGTTCCGACTGGTACTCCGCCGGTGGCCCGCTCTCGGCCCCGTACCGGTACACGCCGGACGGCAGCAAGGACGAGCACCCCGTCGGCATCGGCACGGCCGAGATCTGGATCGACCCCCAGCGCGAGGCGGTCGCCCTGACGCTCCCGGTCACCAACCCCGCCGAGGCCGGCAAGGCCTCCCTGCACGTCTTCGCGCTCTCCCTGCAACCGGCCGCCCAGGGGCGGGCGTTGGCGCTGCGCGACGCACACTCGACCTTCTCGCTCCTGGAGGCCGGCGGCGCCCAGAGCGTCGAGGCCACCGTGGTCAACGCGGGCGCCCTGCCCATTCTCGCCGACGACCAGGTGTCCGTGACTGTCGACGTGCCCGGCGCCCGCACGGTCGACCCCGCCCGGATCGAGCGCCTCGACCCCGGTGAGCAGGCCCGGGTCCGCATCGGCATCCGAAGCCGCCCCGGCACCACCCCCGGCACGGCGCAGAGCGGCACGGTGACCGTCCGGGGCCGGGGGCAGCAGGTCACCTCCGCCACGCGCGAGCTGACCCTCGGCGTGCCCGACTACCGGCCCACCGAAGCGTCGCTGGCCGGTCACCAGGCGCCGTACTGGTTCCACCGCGCCAAGTTCGGCATCTTCATCCACTGGGGTGTCTACTCCGTGCCCGCCTGGTCGCCGGTCGGCAAGCAGTACGCCGAGTGGTACTGGAACCACATGCAGAGCGCGGACAACGCGGTGTACGCGTACCACGCGCAGGCCTACGGCGAGGACTTCGCCTACGACGACTTCATCCCCATGTTCACGGCGGAGAAGTTCGATCCACGGGCCTGGGTGGAGCTGTTCCGGGACGCGGGCGCGCAGTATCACGTCCTGACGTCGAAGCACCACGAGGGCTTCGCCCTGTGGGACACGAAGGTCTCCGACCGCAACGCCGTGAGGATGGGGCCGCGGCGCGATCTGATCCGTGAGCTCTTCGACGCGTCCAAGAGGTACACGCCAGAACTGCACCGCGGGCTGTACTTCTCGATGCCGGAGTGGTTCAACCCCGACAACCCCTGGATGGGCCACGCTCCGCGCAATCCGTACACCCTGGAGCCCCTGCCGTACACCGGATACACCGCGGGCAAGGACTATGTGAGGGACTATCAGGCCCCGCAGATGCTGGAGCTGATCCACGGCTACGACCCGGCCGTCCTGTGGTGCGACATTGGCGGCGCCAACGACAGCCGTGACGTCCTCGCCGAGTTCTTCAACCACGGAAAGAACCGGCCGCAGCCGTACGAGGTGGCCGTCAACGACCGCTCGGGCATCGCCTTCCACGACTTCACGACACCCGAGTACACGACCTACGCGAGCACGGTCGTCGCCAAGTGGGAGGCCAGCCGCGGCCTCGACCCCTTCAGCTACGGCTACAACAAGGCGACCCCCGACGACCGTTACATGACGGCCGAGGAGATCGTGCGCAGCCTCGTCGACATCGTCTCGAAGAACGGCAACTTCCTCCTCGACATCGGACCGCGCGCCGACGGCACCATCCCGGAGATCATGCAGACCCGGCTGCGCGAGACGGGCCGCTGGCTGAAGACCAACGGCGAGGCGATCTACGACACGACCTACTGGTCCCGGATGGCGCAGCTCGGCGAGGACCTGCGCTTCACGGTCCGGCAGAACAAGGCGTTCTACATCCACTCGCTGACGGCACCGGGCAGCACGCTGACCGTGGAGGCGACGGTGCCGATCCGCAGCGGCGACAAGGTGACCCTGCTCGGCCACGACCGACCGCTGACCTGGGCCACACGCAACGGCTCGCTGGTGATCGACGTACCGGAGGCGGCCCGGAAGGCGGGTCGTCACGTGTGGGTCTTCAAGGTGGAGTGGCAGGGCTGAGGTCAGGAGGAGACGGTTCCGCCAGGTGGTCCCGCTGTGCTGAAGCCGGTGGCGGAACCGTCCGTCCCGTCTGTCACGCCCCCCGCGCCGCCCTCGTGCTCTCCCTTTCGATCAGGCGCGGCACCGGCACCTGCACCGTGCGCGTCGGGCCGCCGTCCAGCAGCGCGGTCAGCTCCCGCGCCGCCGTACGGCCGAACCCCACCGTGTCGCGGGAGAGCGCGGACAGCCACGGTCTGACCATGCGGCACAGTGCCGAGTCCTCCCAGGCCACCACCGAGACGTCCGCCGGCACCGAGAAGCCCAGCTCCGTGGCGGCGGCGACGCCGGCGACGGCCATCACGTCGTTGTCGTAGACCAGGGCCGTGGGGGCGGTGTCCTGCGCCAGCACACGGCGGGTGACGGCGGCGCCCTGCGCGTCCGAGTAGTCCGTGGTCACCGACCGGACCTCGGTCAGCCCGCGCCGCTCGGCCTCGGCGCGCAGCGTCCGGATACGCCGCTCGGTGTGCGCGAGCCCCGTCAGGCCCGCGATGTGCACGATCCGGCGGTGGCCGAGGGCGTACAACTGGTCGACGACCGCGGCCATCGCGCCCGCGTCGTCGGCCCAGACCGTGGACAGCCCGGGACGGCGCGCCTCCGGCACCCCGCCGATGACGACGGCGGGCAGACCCAGCTCGTCCAGCAGACCTGGGCGCGGATCGTCCGTGCGGGGGTCCACGACCAGCACGCCGTCCACCCGGTGCTCGGCCCACCAGCGCCGGTAGGCCGCACACTCGGCGTCCACGTCCTCCACCACCTGGAACAGCAGCCCGAGATGACGCTCCGCCAGCACCTCCTGGATGCCGGAGATCAGCTGGAGGAAGAACGAGTCGACGCCCAGGGTGTCCGCCGGGCGCGCCACCACCAGGCCGACGGTGGCCGCGCCCTCGCCCGACAGCTGACGCGCCGCCGTGCTCGGCCGCCAGCCCAGCTGTTCGGCGACCCGCCGTACCCGCTCCCGGGTGACCTCGGAGACACCGGGCCGTCCGTTCAGCGCGAAGGAGACGGCGCTCTCGGAGACCCCGGCGCGCCGGGCGATGTCCTTCATCGTCGGGCGGCGTGCGGGGGACCGCTTGGCGGGCATGCTGCCTCCCCCCTTTCTCGGCGTGCTGACTAATGCGCTTGAATATCAGAACCCTAAAGCGCATTAGTGATCGTGGCAAGGTCCGTCCTGTTTCCTGGGGTTGCGCCTCTGACCTGTACTGATGAAGGCTGAATTTCTTTAGCTCGGCGAATCCGTTGACTTTCTCCGAACGCGCGGGGCATGGTCGCTGGCGCAACCCGCCGCCGACGCCGCAAGGGAGCCGTGTCATCGTGCGCACCCCCCGCAGAACACTCGCCGCCGCCGTTGTCGCCGCCGTCGTCCTGCCGCTGAGCGCCTGTGGCTCCTCGGACGACAGCGGCGGCTCGACGGACGCCTCCGGCAAGGTCGAGGGCGACATCACCTTCCAGACCTGGAACCTGCGCGCCAACTTCAAGCCGTACTTCGACGGACTGGTCGCCGACTTCGAGAAGAAGTACCCGGGCACGCATGTGAGGTGGATCGACCAGCCCGCCGAGGGCTACGCCGACAAGATCAGCGCGGACGCGGCGGGCGGCACCCTGCCCGACGTCGTCAACGTCTCGCCGGACCTGGTCGCCCCGCTCGCCAAGGCCGGCCTCGCCCTGGACCTCGACAAGGCCGCCGCGAAGTACAAGCCGGAGTACCTGGACGGGGCCTGGGCCAGCCACCGGATACCGGGGATGACGGGCACCTACGCCTTCCCCTGGTATCTGAACACCGGTCCGCTGTTCTACAACAAGAGCCTCTTCCGGGAGGCCGGACTCGACCCCGACCAGCCCCCGAGGACGTACGCCGAACTCTTCGACGACGCCCTGCAGATGGCCCGGCAGAGCAAGGGCAGGGTCGCGACCCTCGCCAACGTGCCCACCGTCGAGGACTTCGGCCGCTACGGCGCCGAGCTGATGAACCGGCAGGGCACCGCCTTCGCCTTCAACGACGCCAAGGGTGTCGGACTCCTCACCAAGTACAAGGAGTTGTACGACGCCAAGGCCCTGGATCCGCAGGCCCTGACCGCCACCCCCGAGTCCACCGGCAAGAAGTTCCTCACCGGGGCGGTCGCCATGAACCCGGGCAGCGCCCTGGACCTCGACAACTTCAAGAAGCAGGCGCCGAACCTGTACAAGAACATCGGGATCACCGACCAGATCACCAGCACCGGCCACGTCAACATGTATGTGATGGGCGTGATGGTCAACTCCCGCACCAAGCACACGGCCGCCGCCGTCGCCTTCGCGCACTATGTGACCGACGCGCAGAACCAGATGTCGTTCGCGAAGAAGGTCGCCATCTTCCCGAGCACCGCCGGCTCGCTCGACGACCCGTACTTCGCCAAGGAGGACGGCACGGACGAGACCCGGGTGCGGATCGCCGCCGCCAAGTCCCTGAAGGACGCGGTGAACTACACCCCGGTCCTCTTCAGCGACCAGATGAAGACCGCGCTCCGCAACGAGGTCGCCAAGGCGCTGCAGGGCAAGGAGAGCCCCAAGGCGGCCCTCGACAACGCTGTCGGCGCCTGCGACCGCCTGCTCCAGCAGCAGGGCTGAGCCGTCATGGCGACTCCCGCCGTCTCCCGGGTGCGGCGCCATCTGCCCACCACACCCTGGCTGTTCGCCGCGCCCGGACTGCTCGTCGTCGGCGCCTTCATCCTCTACCCGTTCGTCTCCACCCTGGTCGGTGCGTTCACCGACCGCCGCACCCTCGTCCCGGGGCACTTCGTCGGGCTCGCCAACTTCCGCGAGCTGCTGCACGACGACATGTTCTGGATCGGGCTGCGCAACAGCGCGCTCTACGTCGTCGGGGTCGTCCCGGCGCTCGTCCTGCTGCCGCTGCTGCTCGCGCTGCTCGTGCAGAAGAACATCCCCGGCATCACGTTCTTCCGCTCCGCCTTCTACACCCCGGTCGTCGCCTCCGTCGTCGTGGTCGGGCTGATCTGGGTGTGGCTGCTGGACGAACGCGGGCTGGTGAACTCCCTGCTGGAGGCGGTCGGCGTCGGCCGGGTCGGCTTCCTCAGCGACCAGTGGCTGCTTCTGCTGAGCGCCATGGCCGTTACGGTCTGGAAGGGCCTCGGCTACTACATGATCATCTATCTGGCGGCGCTGGCCAATGTGCCGCGCGAGCTGCACGAGGCCGCCGCCGTGGACGGGGCGGGCGCGGTGCGCCGGTTCGTCACGGTCACCGTGCCCGCGGTGCGCTCCACCATGGTGCTGGTCGCCGCGCTCTCCTCGGTCGCGGCCTTCAAGGTGTTCTCGGAGGTGTATCTGATGGCGGGCCCGGCGGGCGGACCCGCGGGCGAGGACACCACCCTGGTCATGCTCGTCCAGCGCACCGGCACCGGCCTGGCCGGACGTGTCGGCTACGCCTCCGCGATCTCGGTCGTCGTCTTCGTCGTCACCGTCGCGCTGACGCTGCTGGTCCTGCGCGTGGACCGGAGGGAGGACGTATGAGCGTCGTCGAGAAGCCGCGTCCCGCCCCGGTGCCCACCGCCCCACGGGAGCCCCGGATCACGGACGAGACCGGCCGCCGTGTCCACCTCGGGGAACTCCTCCTGCGGTACGTGCTGCTGCTCGTCGTACTGGCCCTGACCGTGGGCCCGTTCCTCTGGCAGCTGTCCACCTCGCTGAAGGGCCCGACCGAGGACATCTTCAGCTCACCGCCCGGCTTTCTGCCCCGGCACCCGACGCTCCACAACTACGCACGCGTCGCCGACACCATCCCTGTGTGGGACTACGTCCTCAACTCGCTCAAGGTCGCCTGCGCCAACGTGGTGACCAACTGCGTGGGTTCGGCGCTCGCGGGCTATGCGCTGGCCCGGCTGCGCTACCGGGGCCGCGGGGTCACCACCCTGGCCTTCGTCCTGGCCATGCTGGTCCCCGTCGAGGGCATCGTCATCGCCCAGTTCACCACCATGCGGGAACTCGGCCTGAACAACACCCTGATCGGCGTGGTCCTGCCGGGCAGCATCGGCGCGATGAACGTGCTGCTGATGCGCAACGCCTTCCGCAATCTGCCGTACGAGATCGAGGAGGCCGCCTTCGTCGACGGCGCGGGCGCCTGGCAGCGGTTTCTGAGGATCGCGCTGCCCTCGGTGAAGGGCACCCTCGCCGTGGTCGCGATCTTCGCGTTCATGGGCGCCTGGGACGACTTCCTGTGGCCGCTGATCGTGCTGAGCGACCCGGCCAAGTTCACCCTCACCATCGGACTCAACTATCTGCACGGCACCTTCGCCAACGACGAACGCCTCGTCGCCGCGGGCACGGTCATCGCCGTGGCGCCGCTGCTGCTGCTCTTCGCCTGCCTCCAGCGGTACTTCTTCCGCGGTGTCGGCGAGGGCGCGGTCAAGGGCTGAACCCCCGTACGTGTGCCACCTTTGAAGGAACCCGCATGCCTCGTGCCGTGCGCTTCGGCGTCAACTACACCCCGAGCAAGGGATGGTTCCACCACTGGCTCGACTTCGACCTGGACTCCGTACGCGCCGACCTCGACTCGATCGCCGCGCTGGGCCTCGACCACATCCGGGTCTTCCCGCTGTGGCCCTACTTCCAGCCCAACCGCACCCTGATCCGCCCCCGCGCCGTCGAGCAGCTCGTCGCGCTCGCCGACGCGGCGGCCGAACGGGGACTCGACGTCAACGTGGACGGACTCCAGGGGCATCTGTCGAGCTTCGACTTCCTGCCCGCCTGGACCCAGACCTGGCACCGGCGCAACATCTTCACCGACCCGGACGTGGTCGAGGCGGAGGCCGCCTATCTGCGGACGCTGGCCGCCGCGCTCGCCGACCGGCCGAACTTCATCGGCATGACCGTCGGCAACGAGATCAACCAGTTCGCCGCCGGCCCGCACCCCGACCCGGACCGCGTCACCCCGGAGCAGGCCGGACGGTGGCTCACCCGGCTGCTCGCCGCGTGCGCCGAGGGCGCGCCCGGCAAGCTGCATCTGCACGCGTCCTACGACGCCGCCTGGTACCAGGACGACCAGCCCTTCACCCCCGAGCACTCCGCCCGCCTCGGGGACCTCACCGCCGTGCACTCCTGGGTGTTCAACGGCACCGCCCAGCGCCACGGCCGCACCGGCACCGCCACCGAGCACCACGCCGCGTACCTCGTGGAACTGTCCAAGGCCTGGGCGGACGACCCGCAACGCCCGGTCTGGCTCCAGGAGGTCGGCGCCCCCGCCCCGCTGATCCCGGCCGGGCACGCGGCGGCCTTCACCGAGGTGACCGTGCTGAGCGCCCTCGACTGCCCCGGTCTGTGGGGCGTGACCTGGTGGTGCTCCCACGACGTCAGCCGCGACCTCGCCGACTTCCCCGAGCTGGAGTACGGCCTCGGTCTGCTGACCAACGACCGGCGGCCCAAACCCGCCGCACGGACGCTCGCCCGGATCACCGAGGAGCACCGGGCGCACGAGCCCGCCCCCCGCACGACCGCGCTGGCCGTCGACACCACGGCCGGCCGCTCGGTCTGCGCCCCCGGCGGAGCGGTCTTCGAGGCCTTCGCCCGGCTGACCGCCGCCGGGGCCCGCCCCACCACCGTGCTCGCGAGCCGCGCCGACGACAAGGACCATCTCGCGGCCCGTGGCATCACCGAAGTCGTCACCCCTGACCAGGTCACCGAGTAGCCCGTCCCCACACCGTCCACCCGACGAAACGGAGCACACAGTGAACCTCAGCAGACGCACGGTCCTCCTGGCCGGAGCGGCAGCCGCGCTCACCCCCGCGCTGCCCGCACCCACCGCCTCCGCCGCGACCCGCGACCTCCAGCCCTACGCCTCCTACTGGTACCCCGACTCCCTGCCCTCCGGCACCCCGGGCGCGGGCATCACCTGGCGCAGCCTGAAGACCTGGAGCGCCGCCACCGACGCCGACCTCGCGTTCAACGCCGCGTCCGTGCCGCTCGCCGCCCGTTTCACCCCCACCCCCGCCAACACCACCGCCCGCTCGGGCCAGGCCCGCCTCCAGTCCCTGGTCTCCTTCGGACCGACCTCGTCCAACCCCTCCCAGGGCGCGCCCACCGCCGACCACTACGCCCTCACCCACTGGTCCTACCTCGACGAACTGGTCTTCTGGGGCGGCTCGGCGGGGGAGGGGCTGATCCTCGCGCCCAACGCCCCGATCGTGGACGCGGCCCACCGGCACGGCGTCCCCGTCCTCGGCAACATCTTCCTGCCGCCCGTCGCCTACGGCGGACAGCTCCAGTGGACGCGGGACCTGGTCCAGCAGGACGCCGCCGGCCACTACCCGCTCGCCGCACAGCTCGTCGCGGTCGCGCAGGCCTACGGCTTCGACGGCTGGTTCGTCAACGCCGAGACCGGCGGCGGGAACACCGCGCTCGGCACGGCCATGCTCGGCTTCGTCAAGGAGCTGAAGACGCTCGGCAGGGCGAAGGGGCTGCGCGTCACCTGGTACGACGCCATGACGGTGAACGGCACGGTCTCCTGGCAGGGCGCCCTCGACAGCCAGAACCAGGCGTTCTTCCAGGCCGCCGACGCGATGTTCGTGGACTTCCGCTGGACGAGGAGCACCCTGGCCTCCTCCGGGACGCTCGCCGGCCAACTGGGCCGCAGCCGCTACGCGTTGTGGGCGGGCGTGGACGTGGAGTCCGGCGGTACGAACACCTCGGTGAACTGGGACGCGATCGTCCCGACCACGGGGACGCAGGTGACCTCGATCGGCTTCTACCGGCCCGAGTGGACCCGCAACCACCTGCCCGCGAACCGCACGCCCGGTGATTTCCACGCGGCCGACGACCTCTTCTGGACGGGCGCGTCCCTCGACCCTTCCCGGCCCGGCGGCACGGCGGGCTGGCGGGCCCCCGCGGTCTCGGTCGCCGACCGCTCCACCGTCGGCGCCCTCCCGTTCGGGACCGTCTTCAACACCGGTCACGGGCTGAAGTGGTACGAGGACGGCCAGGTCGCCTCGGACACCCCCTGGAACCACCTCGGCCTCCAGGACCGGCTGCCCTCCCGCCGCTGGGTCGTCCGCACCAGCGGTACCCGCCCCACCGTCGCCTTCGACTTCGCGGACGCCTGGCGCGGCGGCAGCAGCCTGCTGGTCTCCGGGACCCTCGACGCACCGGCCACGCTGGACCTGTACGCCACCCGGCTGCCGATCGGCCCGGACACGGTCGTAGAGCTGACCCACCGGGTGGACGCGGGAGCCCCGCGGCTGGAGCTGGCCGTCGCCACCGCCGAGCCGGCCGGCCCCGGCCGGGCGCCCTCGTACACCTATTTTCCGGTCGCGGGCGGTGCCGGCTGGCAGACCACGACCGTGCCGCTGACCGGCCTGACGGGCACCCTGCGCACGCTGGCCGTACGGCTCACGGGCGGCGGCCAGGTGCGCTGGCGGCTCGGCGCCCTCTCGGTCCGGGACACGGCGACCACCCCGGCCGCCCCCGTCGACCTGCGCATCACCGACGCCGACGGCGGAAACCTGCGCTTCGCCTGGCAGCCCGCACCCGGCGCGGTCCACCGGGCGGACGCATCCGCCCTCCGCCACTACGAGCTGCACCGCGTCCTGCCCGACGGCACACGCCGCTTCCTCGGCGGCACCTGCCAGCGCGCCTACTACGTGGGCGGGCTCGCCCCGGAGCGGAACGAGAGCGTCGCACGGTTCGAGCTGCGCGCGGTCGGGGAGCTCTACAACGTCTCGACGCCCGCCACGACCACCCATCGCTGGTAGCCCCGCCCATGGCCGGTGACACCGGCACCCCGCACCCTCACCCCACGGAGCACCCCATGCATGACGACCGCACGCTGGTCGAAGGCCGTCTGAGGCGCGTCCTCGACGAGCGCATCCGCCCCGCCGTGTACCCCGAGTCCGTACCGCTGACGGTGGCGGTGTGGCACGCGCCCGGCGAACCCGTGCCGGTCGCCGAGGGCCTGGCCGCCCCGGCCGAGCCGATCGCGGTGGGCGCGCGCTGGGGTGCCCCGTGGGGCACCAGCTGGTTCCGGGTGACGGGGACGGTCCCCGACGCCTGGGCCGGGAAGACCGTCGAGGCGCTGCTGGACCTCGGCTTCGACGAGAACATGCCCGGATTCCAGTGCGAGGGGCTTGTCTACCGGCCCGACGGCACCCCGGTGAAGGGCCTCAATCCGCGCAACCAGTGGGTGCGGATCGGCTCCCCGGCCGAGGGCGGCGAGGAGGTGGATCTGCGGATCGAGGCGGCGTCCAACCCCGTCGTCCTGGACTACCACCCCTTCCTGCCCACACAGCTCGGCGACAAGGAGACCGCGGGCAGCGAGCCCCAGTACCGGCTGGCGCGCATGGACCTCGCGGTCTTCGACGAGACCGTGTGGCAGCTCGTCCTGGACCTGGAGGTGCTCGGCGAGCTGATGGCGGAGCTGCCGGTGGACTCGGCACGGCGGTGGGACATCCTGCGCGCGGTGGAACGGGCGCTGGACGCGGTCGACCTCCAGGACGTCGGCGGTTCGGCCGCAGCGGCCCGGGCCCGGCTGGCCGATGTGCTGGCCGTGCCCGCCGCACCCACCGCGCACCGCATCAGCGCCGTCGGCCACGCGCACATCGACTCGGCGTGGCTGTGGCCGCTGCGCGAGACGGTGCGCAAGGTCGCCCGTACGACGTCCAACATGACCGCGCTCATCGAGGACGAGCCGGAGTTCGTCTTCGCCATGTCACAGGCCCAGCAGTGGGCCTGGGTGAAGGAGCACCGGCCCGAGGTGTGGGCGCGGGTGAAGAGGGCCGTGGCGGAGGGCCGGTTCGTGCCGGCGGGCGGTATGTGGGTGGAGTCCGACACCAACATGCCGGGCTCGGAGGCGATGGCCCGTCAGTTCGTGCACGGCAAGCGGTTCTTCCTCGACGAGTTCGGGATCGAGAACGACGAGGCCTGGCTGCCCGACACCTTCGGCTTCGCGGCCGGGCTGCCGCAGATCATCAAGGCGGCGGGCTCCAAGTGGCTGCTGACGCAGAAGATCTCCTGGAGCCGGACCAACACGTTCCCGCACCACACCTTCCTCTGGGAGGGCATCGACGGGACCCGGATCTTCACCCACTTCCCGCCGGTCGACACCTACAACTGCTCCATGAAGGGGAGCGAGATCGCCCACGCGGCACGGAACTTCAAGGACAAGGGCGTGGCCCGGCACTCGCTCGCGCCGACCGGCTGGGGCGACGGGGGCGGCGGCACGACACGGGAGATGGTGGCGAAGGCTGCGCGGCTGCGCGACCTGGAGGGCTCGGCGCGGGTGGTGTGGGAGACGCCGGAGCAGTTCTTCACCCGGGCCGAGGCGGAGTACGCCCGTCCGCCGGTCTGGGTGGGCGAGCTGTATCTGGAGCTGCACCGTGCCACGCTGACCAGCCAGGCGAAGACCAAGCAGGGCAACCGGCGCAGCGAGCATCTGCTGCGGGAGGCCGAGCTGTGGGCCGCCACGGCCGCCGTGCGCACCGGGTTCCCCTACCCGTACGAGGAACTGGACCGCATCTGGAAGACGGTCCTGCTCCACCAGTTCCACGACATCCTGCCTGGCTCGTCGATCGCCTGGGTGCACCGGGAGGCGCGGGCGACGTACGAGCGGATCGCCGCGGAGCTGACCGGGATCATCGAGGCGGCGCAGCGGGCGCTGGCGGGCGAGGGGACCGTGCCGCTGACGTTCAACGCGGCGCCGCACGCCCGTTCCGGGATCCCCGCGGGCGGTGCGGGCGCCCCCGCCGCCGCGGGCGACGTGGCGCGCGAACCACGGCCGGGCGGCGGCTTCGTCCTCGACAACGGGCTGCTGCGGGTGGAGATCGACGGCCGGGGGCTGGTGGTGTCCGCGTACGACATCGAGGCCGGCCGCGAGACCCTCGCACCGGGACGTGCCGCGAACCTCCTCCAGCTCCACCCCGACTTCCCCAACATGTGGGACGCCTGGGACGTGGACGCCTTCTACCGGAACACGGTCACCGACCTGGTGGACGCCGAGCAGGTCGGGCCCGGCGAGGACGGCGGGTCGGTCCGGATCGTACGGTCCTTCGGCGCGTCCCGTGTCACCCAGGTGCTGTCGCTGGCGCCGGGGGAGCGGCGGCTGGAGATCGACACGGAGGTGGACTGGCACGAGACGGAGAAGTTCCTGAAGCTGGCGTTCCCGCTGGACGTGCACGCCGAACGGTATGCGTCGGAGACCCAGTTCGGGCACTTCTTCCGCCCGACCCACACCAACACCTCGTGGGAGGCCGCGAAGTTCGAGGCGTGCAACCACCGCTTCGTGCATCTGGAGGAGCCCGGCTGGGGGGTGGCCGTGGTGAACGACTCGACCTACGGCCACGATGTCACCCACACGGTACGGGAGACGGACTCCGGCACGACCACCACCGTCCGGGTCTCCCTGCTGCGCGCCCCGCGCTTCCCGGACCCGGAGACCGACCAGGGCGTCCACCGCTTCCGGCACGCCCTGGTGCCGGGTGCGACGATCGGGGACGCGGTCCGCGAGGGCTGGCGGATCAACCTGCCGGAGCGGCGGCTGCGCGGCGGGCGCGCGGTGGCGCCGCTGGTGAGCGTGGCGCAGGACGCGGTGGTGCTGACGGCGGTCAAGCTGGCCGACGACGGCAGCGGTGACGTGGTCGTACGCTTCCACGAGTCCCGTGGCGGCCGTACGCACGCCACGCTCACGGCGGACTTCGACGTGGCGGCCGTGACCGCGACGGACCTCCTGGAGCGGCCGCTCGCCGCGGCGGAGCCCGCACCCGAGCGCGAGGGGGACCGGATCACGCTGCGGCTGCGCCCGTTCGAGCTGGTGACCCTGCGGCTGAAGCGGGCCTGAGCCCCGCCCGGGGGCACCGCGGGCGGGGCTCAGCCCGTGGTGCCCCCGGGCGAGGTCGCCTGGGACCCGGGACCGGGCGCGAGCGCGGCGAGGCGTTCGAGGACATGGCGGGTGCCGGGGTGCGCGCCCGTCCCCGCCCGGTGAAGGGCGTGCACGCTCCGCCGGACCGGCACCCGCAGCGGATGGACGCTCAGACCGGGCGCCCCGGGATCGGGCAGCGCCAGACGCGGCACCAGGGCGGCCCCGGCGCGGCGGGCCACGAGCGCGCACAGCACGGCGAAGTCACTGGCGACCGCCACCGGCCGGGGCACGAACCCGGCGGCCCCACAGGCCCGTTGGGCCATCTCGTGACAGGCGGTGTCGGGGCCGGGCAGCAGCCAGGCGAGGCCGGCGAAGGCGGCGAGGTCGGCGGCGGCCCCGGGCGCCAGTCCCCGGTCGCCCGCCTCGGCCGGGTGGAGCACGAGATACACCGGCTCGTCGAATAGCTCGCGGCGCTCGCAGCCCGGGGGAAGCGGGCGGGGCAGCAGGCTGTAGGAGTGGGTGACCGCGATGTCCACCTCGTGCCGGGCCAGCGCGCGCTCGGCCTGGTCGGGTTCGTGCTCCACGAGGTGGACGAGCGGGGCGTCGGGGTCCGCGGAACCCCCCGGATCGGGCCACAGCCCGGGCAGCAGGGTGCGCGCAGCCGAGGGGAAGGCGGCCACCCGCACCCGGGCGCGCTCGCCCCGGCGCAGCGCCGCGAGGTCCGACTCGGCGGCGGCGAGATTGCCCAGCACCACCTGCGCATGGTCGACGAGGCGCCGTCCGGCACCGGTCAGCCGCAGGGTCCGGCCCTGCTTCTCCAGCAGCGGCAGCCCGCTCTCCCGCTCCAGGGCGGCCAGTTGCTGGGAGACCGCCGGGCCGGTGAGGTGCAGGGCCTGCGCGGTCGCGGCGACCGTGCCGTGCGCCGCGAACTCGGCGAGCACCCGCAGTCTGCGCACGTCCAACAAGAAGCTCACCTTTTGGTTAGTGGAAGAAAGAGTAAATAGACCTAATCCATCCTAGGCGGCAGAGTCGGGAGAGTGAAGCCCGACAAGACCCTGCTCGCCCTGGCCGCCACCGTGCTGCTGTGGGCCTCCGCCTTCCCCGCCATCCGCGTGGCCCTGCGGGGCTACGGGCCCGCCGAGCTGTCGTTGCTGCGTCTGGCCGTCGCCTCCGCCGCCCTGCTGGCGGTCGCCCCCCTCATGCGGGTGCGGCGCCCCGCCCGCCGGGACCTGCCGCGCATCGTCCTCGTCGGCGCGTCGGGCATGAGCGCCTACCAGCTGCTGCTGAACTGGGGCGAGCTGCGCGTCCCGGCCGGCACCGCCAGCCTGATCGTGGCCGTCGCCCCCGCGATCAGTGCCCTGCTCGCCGCCGCCTTCCTGCGGGAGCGGCTCACCGCGGCCAGGATCACCGGGTCCTGTGTCGCGCTGGCGGGGGCAGCCGTGATCGCCGTGGCCGGTGGCGACACCGGCTACACCGCCGCGGCCTGGATCGTCCTGGCCGCCGCCGGTGCCCAGGCGCTTCACCACCTCGGCATCAAGCCGCTGCTGCGCGTCTACACCGGGCTCGAGGTCGCCGCGTACGCGATGTGGGCGGGTACCGCGCTGCTGCTGCCGCTCGCCCCGGCCGCCGTACGTGCCGTGGTCCACGCACCCGTCGACGCCGGTCTCGCCGCACTCTATCTGGGTGCGCTGCCCTCCGCCGCCGGTTTCGTCCTGTGGGGCTATGCGGTCGCCCGCCTCACCGTCACGGCCGCGACCGCCGCGCTCTATCTCGTGCCCGCCGTCGCCCTGGGCGTCGCCTTCGTGTGGCTCGGCGAACGTCCGCACCCCGTCGAACTCGCCGGCGGCCTGCTCACCCTGGTGGGGGTGGCCCTGGTCGGCCGGCCGACGGGGGCCCGGCGTGACGCGGGCGGCACGGCGGCCGACGGGGGAGGGACGGCCCCGGCGCAGCAGGACCCTCCCCGACAGGACGGCTCCACGCCTACGGTCCGGGTCTGACCTCGGGCACCTCCTGGGTCCTGTCGTCAGACTCGCGTCGTCGCCCGGAGGGCGGCCTTGCTGCGGCGTGGGGGCCCCTCCTGCTCGAGCGAAGCCGAGAGTGGGGGAGCGTGCTCTGGGGGTACCCCCTGCTCGAAGAGCTTGGGGGGGTGCCGGACTCGGCCCCTCGTACCGGGTGTACTCGGGGCCGTGTCCGGCGCGGCGGTGGGGGCACCGCCCGCGCGAGCGAAGTCGAGCGTGGGGGAGCGTGCATGGCGTCGCGGGGCAGGCGGGAGTTTGAAGACAGGGCCTAGGGGCGGAGCTGGCTCCGCAGCCACTCCTCCACCTCGCCCACATGCGCGGCCGCCGCCGCCCGGGCCGCCTCCGGGTCGTGGGCGACCAGGGCGCGGTGGATCGCCGCGTGTTCGCGGCGGGTGCGGGCGAAGGCCCCCTCCTCCTGGTAGCCGCGCCAGACCCGGGCGCGGAAGGTGCGGGAGGACAGGCCCTCCAGCATGGCCGCCATCGTCTCGTTGCCCGCGGCGGCGGCGATCTCCCGGTGGAAGGCGAGGTCGTGGGCGAGGATCTCCTCCGGGTCGTCCGTCGCGTTCATCGCCGTCAAGTGCTTCTCCACCTCGGCGAGTTGGTCGTCGGTGATCCGGGCCGCCGCGAGCGCCGTCGCCGTCGACTCAAGGATGCGCCGGACCTCCAGCAGCTCGACCAGCCGTGGTCCCCGCGAGAGGTCCGCGACCACGCCGAACGTCTCCAGCAGATCGCCGGCCTCCAGCTGGGTGACATAGATGCCCGAGCCGTGCCGCGCCTCCAGCACACCGAGGACCGTGAGCGCGCGGATCGCCTCCCGCATCGAGCTGCGCGAGATGCCCAGCCGGGCAGCCAGATCGCGTTCCGTGGGCAGCCGTTGGCCCGGCTCCAGCCCGCCGTCGGCGATCATCGCCTTGATCCGCTCGATGGCTCGCTGGGTCACCGTGCCCTTCTGCGGAGCGTTCGCCGCGCTCTCCGCCTCGGCCTCCGCGCTCGGGGTCTCCTCCACGCCAGTCCTCCTGTCGCCGTGCGACGAAGTCTAACCATGGGGGTGGTCCGACCACTACGGCTCGAAACCGCGAAAATTTGGCGCCGCAGGGTGTTGTACGGGCCAAGTGGTCTGATAAGTATGCGGGCAACTGCTCGATCACGCTCAATGAGGAGCCGACGGATGGCTGTCAGGACAGGGCGCAACGAACGGCACGGCAGGCGAATCTCCGCGTGGGCGGTGCGCGCGACGGCTGCGGCCGCCTGCGGCGCTCTGGCGCTCACGGGATGCGGCAGCACCAAGGACGACGGCGCCGCCGGCGCCACAGGCGGCGGCAGCGGCAAGGTCGGAGTGATCCTGCCCCTGCTGACCTCGCCGTTCTGGCAGTCCTACAACGACTATGTGCCCAAGATGGCGAAGTCCGAAGGTGTCGACGCCCTGAAGACCGTCAACTCCAACAGCGACCCCTCGCAGCAGATCACCGACATCAACAACGAACTCAACCAGGGTGTGAAGGGGCTGGTCGTCGCCCCGCTCGACAGCGCCGCCATCCAGGCCGGGCTCGACCAGGCCGAACGCAAGGGCGTCCCCGTGGTCGCCGTCGACGTGGCGCCCGACAAGGGCAAGGTCGCGATGGTCGTGCGCGCCGACAACGTCGCCTACGGCGAGAAGGCCTGCGACTACCTCGGTCAGCACATCACCAGCGGCAAGGTCGTGCAGATCATGGGCGACCTGGCGTCCGTCAACGGCCGTGACCGGTCCGAGGCGTTCCGCGCCTGCGCCAAGAAGAAGTACCCGAAGCTGAAGGTCCTGGAGATCCCCGCCAAGTGGGAGTCCGACACCGCGGCCTCCAAGCTCGACACCCTGCTGAACGCCAACCCCGACATCAAGGGCATCTATCTGCAGGCCGGCGGCGTCTATCTCGCGCCCACGCTGCAGACCCTCAAGTCCAAGAACATGCTGAAGGCGGCGGGCCGGCCGGGCCACATCGCCATCGTCTCCAACGACGGCATCCCGCAGGAGTTCGACGCCATCCGCAAGGGCGAGATCGACGCCACCGTCTCGCAGCCCGCCGACGCCTACGCCCAGTACGGCATGTACTACATCAAGGCCGCGATGGCGGGGAAGACCTTCAAGCCGGGCCCCACCGACCACGGCTCGGTGATCGTCAAGCTGCCCAGCGGCATCCTGGAGGACCAGCTGCCCGCCCCGCTGGTCACCAAGGAGAACGTCGACGACCCCAAGCTCTGGGGCAACACGGTCAAATGAGCACCCCACTCGTGCAGGCGCGGGGCATCGTCAAACAGTACGGCCCCACGGTCGCCCTTCAGGACGGACAGCTGACCGTGCTCCCCGGCGAGTCCCACGCCCTCGTCGGCCGCAACGGCGCCGGCAAGTCCACGCTGGTGAACGTGCTCACCGGCCTCCAGGCCCCCGACGAGGGCACGGTCCACTTCGACGGCGAGCCGGCACCCCCGCTCGCCGACCGGGACGCCTGGCGCCGCAAGGTCGCCTGCGTCTACCAGAAACCCACGGTCGTCCCCGAACTCACGGTCGCCGAGAACCTGTTCATCAACCGGCAGCCCACCGGCCGCGCCGGACTCATCAGCTGGCGCAGGCTCAAGGAGGAGGCCGCCGAGGTCCTCGGCACCTGGGACGTGCACGTCGACCCGGAGGCCCGTACCGCCGACCTCAAGGTCGAGGACCGGCAGATGGTGGAGATCGCCCGGGCGCTCAGCTTCGGCGCCCGTTTCATCATCCTCGACGAGCCGACCGCACAGCTCGACAACCGTGAGATCGAGCGCCTGTTCACGCGTATGCGGGCGCTCCAGGACTCCGGCGTCACCTTCCTGTTCATCTCGCACCACCTCCAGGAGGTCTACGAGGTCTGCCAGACCGTCACGGTCCTGCGCGACGCCCGCTGGATCACCACCGCCCCGGTCGCCGATCTCCCGCGCGCGGCCCTCGTCGAGGCCATGGCGGGGGAGGCCGTCACCGAACGCGTGACGGGCGCCCGGGACGCCGTGGCCGACGACGCACCGGTGGCCCTGGACACCCACGGGCTCACCGGCCCGGCGTACGAGGACATCGCCCTCACCGTCCGCCACGGCGAGGTCGTCGGACTCGCCGGCTCCAGCGGCAGCGGAAAGATCGAACTCGCCGAGACCCTCGCCGGGCTGCACACCCCCACCGGGGGCACGGCCCGGCTCGACGGCGGACCGCTCCCGTTCGGCGACGTGGGGGCCGCGCTCGCGGCGGGCGTCGGCTGTGTGCCCCGCGACCGGCACGAACAGGGACTCGTGTCCGCGATGACCGTCGGGGACAACGCGACCCTGAGCGTCCTGGGCCGCCTCGGGCGCTACGGGTTCGTCGGCACCCGGCGCAGGCGCGGCTTCGCCACCGAGCTGATCGGACGCCTCGACATCCAAGCCGAGGGACCCGACCAGCCCGTCTCCGACCTCTCCGGAGGCAACGCGCAGAAGGTCGTCATGGCCCGCGCCCTGGCCTCCGACCCGCGGCTGCTCGTCCTCATCAACCCCACCGCGGGCGTCGACGTGAAGTCCAAGGAGTCGCTGCTCGCGCGGATGGACAGCGCCCGCGAGGACGGCACCGCCGTACTCGTCGTCTCGGACGAGCTCGACGACCTGCGGCGCTGCGACCGCGTCCTCGTCCTCTTCCACGGCCGGATCGTCGCCGAGCACCCGGCGGGCTGGCACGACCACGAGCTGATCGCCTCCATCGAAGGAGTGGACCATGGCTGACACCAAGGCCCCGCCGCTCACCCCCGTCCCGGTGCCCGACCCCCGTTCGGCCAAGGCCGTCCTGCTCCGCCGGGCCCGTGAACTCGCCCTGGTCCCCGCCCTGTTGCTGCTGATGGTGCTGGGCGCGTTTGTCAACGGCTCGTTTCTCACCGAACGCAACATCATCTCGATCCTCGGCGCCTCCGCGGCTCTCGCCATGGTCGTGCTCGCCGAGTCCCTCGTGCTGATCACCGGCAAGTTCGACCTGTCCCTGGAGTCCGTGGTCGGCATCGCGCCGGCGGTGGGCGCCCTGCTCGTGCTGCCCGCCGCCGAGTCCGGCTGGGGCACCGAACTGCCCACCGCGCTCGCTCTCGTCGCGATCCTCGTCGTCGGCGCGGTCATCGGCGCCTTCAACGGCGTCCTCGTGGTGAAGTTCAAGCTGAACGCCTTCATCGTCACCCTCGCGATGCTGATCGTGCTGCGCGGTCTGCTGGTCGGCGCCACCCAGGGCAAGACCCTGTTCGGGATGCCCGACGCGTTCTTCACCCTGGCCACGACGACCTTCCTGCGCGTCCCGCTGTCCGTGTGGCTCGCGGCCCTGGCCTTCGCCGTCGCCGGCCTCGTGCTGCGCTACCACCGCGTCGGCCGCGCCCTGTACGCCATCGGCGGCAACGCGGACGCCGCGCGCGCGGCCGGCATCCGCGTCGAGCGCGTGATGCTCGGCGTGTTCGTCGTGGCCGGCTGCCTGGCCTCCGTCGGCGGCATCATGCAGACCGGGTACGTCGGCGCGATCAGCGCCAACCAGGGCAACAACATGATCTTCACGGTGTTCGCGGCCGCGGTCATCGGCGGCATCAGTCTCGACGGGGGCAAGGGCACCATGTTCGGCGCCCTGACCGGTGTGCTCCTCCTGGGCGTCGTACAGAACCTGCTCACCCTCGCCCAGGTCCCCTCGTTCTGGATCCAGGCCATCTACGGCGGAATCATCCTCGTCGCCCTCATGATCGCCCGGGTGACGACGGGCCGTGCCCAGGACTGACCCGACTCCCCGTCATAGGCGCCGTACGACGTGCGATCCCGTGTACGCCCCCGTGTCCCGGACCGAAAGGCCTCCAGTGTCCCCAACTGCCGCCCGTATCACCGCGGTCGACACCTTCGACATCCGTTTCCCCACCTCGCGCGAGCTCGACGGCTCCGACGCGATGAACCCCGACCCCGACTACTCGGCCGCCTACCTCGTGCTGCGCACGGACGCCGCGGACGGCCTGGAGGGACACGGGTTCACCTTCACCATCGGGCGGGGCAACGACGTCCAGGTCGCGGCGATCGAGGCGCTGCGCGGACACGTGGTCGGCAGAGCCGTGGACGAGGTCTGCGACGACCCGGGGTCGGTCTTCCACGCTCTGATCTCCGACAGTCAGCTCCGCTGGCTGGGGCCCGAGAAGGGCGTGATGCACATGGCGATCGGGGCGGTCGTCAACGCGGTGTGGGACATGGCCGCCAAGCGCGCGGGCGAGCCCCTGTGGCGGCTGCTCGCGGAGGCCGAACCGGAGTGGCTGGTCCGCCAGATCGACTTCCGCTACATCACCGACGCGCTCACCCCGCAGGAGGCCCTGGAATTGCTGCGGCGCGGCAAGGAGGGCGCCGCGGAACGCACCGGCCGGCTGCTGGCGCAGGGCTACCCCGCCTACACCACTTCCCCGGGCTGGCTGGGCTACAGCGACGACAAGCTCACCCGGCTGGCGGTGCAGGCCGTCGCGGACGGCTTCCGGCAGATCAAGCTGAAGGTGGGCGCGGACCTCGCCGACGACGTACGGCGGTGCCGGGCGGCGCGGTCGGCCGTCGGACCGGACATCCGGATCGCCGTCGACGCCAACCAGCGCTGGAACGTCGACGAGGCGATCACCTGGACCCGGGCGCTCGCCGCGTTCGAGCCGTACTGGATCGAGGAGCCCACCAGCCCCGACGACGTGCTCGGCCACGCAGCGATCCGCGAGGCCGTGGCCCCGGTGAAGGTCGCCACCGGCGAGCATGTGCAGAACCGCATCGTCTTCAAACAGCTTCTCCAGGCCGGCGCCATCGACGTCCTCCAGATCGACGCGGCCCGCGTCGGCGGCGTCAACGAGAACCTCGCGATCCTGCTGCTGGCGGCGAAGTTCGGGGTGCCGGTGTGCCCGCACGCGGGCGGGGTCGGGCTCTGCGAACTCGTCCAGCATCTGTCGATGTTCGACTTCGTCGCGCTCTCGGGCACCACCGACGACCGCGTCATCGAGTACGTGGACCATCTGCACGAGCACTTCCTCGACCCCGCGGTGATCAGCGAGGGCCACTACACGGCACCCACCGCACCGGGCTTCTCGGCGGCGATGCGGCCTGGCTCCCTCGCCCAGTACACGTTCCCCGGCGGTGCCTTCTGGGCCGCCGACCTCGACCGGAAGAAGGGGCATGCGGCATGAGCGACTTCGAGGGTCTCAGGGCCCTGGTGACCGGCGGAGCCTCCGGCATCGGACGGGCCACCGCGGACCTGCTGGCGGCGCGCGGCGCCCGGGTGGCGGTCCTGGACCTCGACCCCTCCTCGGTCGACAAACCGCTGCTCGGGTACCGGGCCGACGTCACCGACGACGCCTCCGTGCGCACGGCGGTGAGCGCCGCCGCGGCCGACCTCGGCGGCCTCGACATCCTTGTCAACAACGCGGGCATCGGAGCCCAGGGCACCGTCGAGGACAACGACGACGACGCCTGGCACCGGGTGCTCGACGTCAATGTCCTCGGCATCGTCCGCACGACCCGTGCCGCCCTGCCCCGGCTGCGCGCCTCCGCCCACGCCGCGATCGTCAACACCTGCTCCATCGCGGCCACGGCCGGGCTGCCGCAGCGGGCCCTGTACAGCGCGAGCAAGGGTGCCGTACTGTCGCTGACCCTCGCCATGGCCGCGGACCACGTCCGCGAGGGGATCCGCGTCAACTGCGTCAACCCCGGTACCGTCGACACCCCCTGGGTCGGCCGGCTGCTGGACGCGGCGCCCGACCCGGTCGCCGAACGCGCGGCCCTCGAGGCCCGGCAGCCCGCCGGCCGCCTGGTCACCGCCGCCGAGGTCGCGGGCGCCATCGCCTATCTGGCGAGCCCCCTGTCCGGCGCCACCACCGGCACCGCTCTCGCCGTGGACGGCGGGATGCAGGGCCTGCGGCTGCGCCCGGCCGGCCGGTGAACCGCCTCGGCACGAGCGGGGTCGAGGTCAGCGCACTGGCCTTCGGCGCCGCCGCAATCGGCAACCTCTTCTCCGAGGTGAGCGGGGAGCAGGCCTACGAGGCGGTCCAGGCTGCCTGGCAGAGAGGCATCCGCGCCTTCGACACCGCCCCGCACTACGGCCTCGGCCTGTCCGAACGGCGCCTCGGCGCGGCCCTGCGCGCATACCCCCGCGCCGCGTACACCCTGTCCACCAAGGTGGGCCGCGTACTGGAGCCCACGACCGGCGGCGGCGACGACCTGGCCAACGGGTTCGCCGTACCCGCCACCCACCGGCGCGTCTGGGACTTCAGCGCGGACGGCGTACGGCGCAGCCTGGAGGACAGCCTGCAACGGCTCGGCCTGGACCGGGTGGACGTCGTCTACCTCCACGACCCGGACGACCACGCCGAACAGGCCTTCCGCGAGGGCTATCCGGCGCTGGAGAAGCTGCGCGGTGAGGGCGTGGTGGGCGCGATCGGCGCGGGCATGAACCAGACCGCGATGCTCGCCCGGTTCGTCCGCGAGACGGATGTGGACGTGGTGCTCTGCGCGGGCCGCTACACCCTGCTCGACCAGAGCGCGCTGACCACCCTGCTGCCCGCGGCCGTCGAACGCGGGGTGTCGGTCGTCATCGGCGGAGCCTTCAACTCGGGCCTGCTGGCCGACCCACGGCCGGGCGCCACCTACAACTACACGTCGGCGCCACAGGAGTTGCTCGACCGCGCCCTGCGGATCCAGACCCTCGCCGCACGGCACGGCACCACGGTACGGGCCGCGGCACTGGCCTTCTGCGCCGCCCACCCCGCCGTAGCGAGCGTCCTCGTGGGAACCCGCTCGGCGGCCGAGGTCACCGACTGTGCCGAGCAGTTCGCGGCCACCGTACCGGCGGCGTTCTGGCAGGAACTCAAGGACGCGGACCTACTGCCGGCCGACGCCCCCGTCCCCGCGGGGGATCCGTCGCAGGGTCCGTCACAGAACCCGTCGCACAGGCCGGGGCCCGAGCCTCGGGGCAGCGGACCCGCCCAGGGAGCCGAGGAGAGCTCATGAGAGTCGCCCTGCACACCAAGGTCCGGGCCGACCGCGTCGAGGAGTACGAGGCCGCCCACCGCGAGGTGCCGAAGGAGCTGACGGAGGCGATCCGGGCCGCCGGAGCCTCCTCCTGGACGATCTGGCGCAGCGGCGCGGACCTCTTCCATGTCCTGGAGTGCGAGGACTACCGAAGGCTCCTGGCCGAGTTGGAGCGACTCCCGGTCAACATCGCCTGGCAGGCGCGGATGGCGCAGCTGCTCGATGTCGTGCACGACTACTCCTCCGACGGCGCCGAAGCCTCCCTGCCCGTCGTATGGGAGCTGCCGTGACCGTCGACGCCCACCACCACGTGTGGGACCTGTCCGTCCGTGACCATGACTGGATCACGGGCAGCGCCCTCGCGCCGCTGCGCCGGAACTTCACCCTCGCGGACCTCGCCCCCGAGGCGCGCGCGGCGGGCGTCGACCGGACCGTGCTGGTGCAGACGGTCACCGTCGCCGAGGAGACGCCGGAGTTCCTGGCCCTGGCCGAGGAGCACCCCCTCGTCGCCGGGGTCGTCGGCTGGACGGACCTGACGGAACCCGGCGTGGCCGAGACCCTGGCCCGGCTGCGCGCACTGCCGGGCGGTGCGTATCTGCGCGGGATCCGCCACCAGGTCCAGGGCGAGCCGGACCCCGAGTGGCTGCTGCGCGCCGACGTACGGCGGGGCCTGGCCGCGGTCGCCGACGCCGGACTGGTCTACGACCTGGTGGTCCTGCCCCGCCAACTCCCGGCCTGCGCCCGGGCGGCCGCCGCCCATCCCGGGCTGACCTTCGTCCTCGACCACCTGGGCAAGCCGCCCATCGCCTCGGGGGCCCTCGAACCCTGGGCATCGCAGGTGCGGGCGCTGGCCGCCCTGCCCAACACGGTGTGCAAGCTCTCCGGGATGGTCACCGAGGCCGACTGGGCGACATGGACCCCGGCGGACGTGCGCCCGTACGCCGACATCGTGCTGGACGCCTTCGGCCCCGAGCGGATCATGTTCGGCTCCGACTGGCCGGTGTGCACATTGGCCGCCTCCTACGGGGAGGTGCTCCGCACCGCCGAGCAGCTCACCCTGGGCCTCGGCGCCGACGACCGGGCACAGGTCTTCGAGGGCACCGCCCGGCGCGTCTACCGCCTCTGAACCATCGGGGTGGCCAGCCGGGTCGGCGGCAGGTACTCGCGGACGAACGTCCGGTGCCAGCACGCCCCCGTCTCCCGCAGTTCGCGCCAGGTGGTGTACCGGTAGCGGTACAGACCGGCCCGTACGAAGCGCGGTGGCGCGTGCGCGGGGAACGGGGAGCGGCGCAGCAGCCGTAGCGTGTCCGGGTCGTTCTCCAGGAGGCGTTCGACCAGGCCGCCGAACCAGGACCCCGCGTACGCGGGGGAGAGCGCCGCGAACCACATCAGCCAGTCGAGCCGCAGATGGTACGGGGCGAACTGGCGTGGCCAGCGCCGTGGATCGCCCGGTTTGCCCTTGAACTCGTACTCCCGCCAGTCGGAGTCCTCACGCGGCACGTCGTCCGCCGTGCCCTCGACCACGACCTCGTAGCGCGTCCGGCTCACGCTGCCGAACGCTCCGTAGGTGTTGACGAGATGCAGGGGGTCGAAGGAGCGGTTCATGATCTGGCCGCGCGAGATCATGTTGCGGACGGGGTGGTAGCTGAGGCAGACCAGGCCCGCGGCGACCACCAGCACCAGGACCTCGTACCACAGCGGCGGCCCGGCCACCGCGGGGGCGCCGGCGGAGTACCGGACCGCCGACAGGGCCAGCACGATCGTGATCCAGTTCAGCCAGGAGAAGTTGCCGGACAGCACCAGCCACAGCTGGGTCACGATCATCAGGGACGCGGCGGCCGTCGCGATCGGCTGCGGGGTGAACAGCAGCACCGGGACGATCAGCTGGGTGACATGGTTGGCCGCCACCTCCGCCCGGTGCAGCGGCTTCGGCAGATGGTGGAAGAACCAGCTCAGCGGACCCGGCATGGGCTGGGTCTCATGGTGATAGTCCAGACAGGTCAGCCGCCGCCAGCAGGCGTCACCGCGGATCTTGATGAGACCGGCGCCGAACTCCACCCGGAACAGGATCCAGCGCAGCAGGAACAGCACGACGACCGGTGGGGCGATCTCGTCGTTGCCCAGGAACACCGCCAGGAAGCCGACCTCCAGCAGCAAGGACTCCCAGCCGAACGAGTACCAGGTCTGACCCACGTTGACGATCGACAGATACAGCGCCCAGGGGATCAGCCACAGCACCATCGCGGCCCCCAGCGGCACCTGCGAGTCGAGCCCGGCCACCAGCGCCGCCGACACCGCGCACCCCGCCCACGAGCAGGCGGCGAAGAGGCGGTCCGAGTAGTGGAGGTGGAAGACACTGGGTGCCTGCCGGAAGGGGACCCGGGCGACGAAGCGCGGGACCGGCAGCATCCCGCGCTCTCCCATCAGCGCCCGGAACTGCAGGGCCGCGGTGAGGAAGGCGACGAGGTACACCGCCGCCAGGGCCCGCTGGAAGACCAGCCGGCTCAGCCAGTACTCCGGTGCGACGAACCAGTCCACGGCGAGGGCTCCTCTCCCTCCAGTGTGACCCCGGTACCCCGCCGGGGCCGGTGGGACGCGCACGGCGCGCGGACTGCCCTCCCGCACCCCCGTCCGGCCCCGCGCACAGGAGTGGGCAGGACTCGAAGATTCGCGCAATCCCTGGCATGGTGGCCCCATGGCTGAGCGGGGAGCGAGCGCGCTGGCGCTCCCGGAGAACTGGCCGGTCCACCCGGACCCGATCCTGGCGCTCAATCGCATGGGCAGCTTCGACTGGGACCTCGACACCGGACTCATCCACATGGACGCCCAGGCCCACGAGATCTTCGAGACGCGCCCCGAGGAGTTCGATGGCCGTCTCACCACCCTGGCGGACCGGGTCCCGTGGCACGAGAGCCAGCGCCTCGACGCCATGATCGCCCGGGCCATCAAGGACGGCAGCGAGAACTACGGCGCCTACTTCCGCGTCCGCTGCCGCGACGGCACCCTGCGCTGGACCCACACCCAGGGCTACATCCGGCGCGACGACACGGGTCGGCCGCGCCGCATCATCGGCATCGTCCGCGACGCCACCCAGGAGCTGCGCGACAGCCAGGCGCGCGCCGACCAGGCCCTCCAGGACAAGGCCCTGCGCCGGCAGACGGATGTCGTCCAGGTCACCACCGCGGCGCTCGCCCACGCCCGCACCGTCCAGGACGTCATCGACGTCCTGAAGGACACCCACGGACTCACCCACCTGGGCGCCGCCAGCCTCGTCGTGGGCCTTGTGGAGGGCGGCCGAATCCGACTGGTCGCCGAGGGTCCCACGGCCGCCTCCGTACCGGGCACCCAGGTCACCCGCATCGACGAGCCCTACCCGATGGGCGAGGTGATCCGCACCCTCAGCCCCCGGTTCATCGAGTCCCCGCAGGAGTTCGCCGAGCGCTACCCGATCCTGTGGCCGGACCTCACCGACCTGCGCATCACCTCGGCCGCCTATATGCCGCTGATCGTCCAGGCACGCCCCATCGGCGCGATGGGACTGCTCTACGACGACCGCAGCGGCTTCACCCCGGAGGAGCGCAACGTCCTGCTCACCCTGGCCGGCAGCATCGCGCAGAGCCTCCAGCGGGCCATGTTCTACGAGCAGGAGAAGGACCTCGCGCAGGGCCTCCAGCAGGCGATGCTGCCGCGCTCCATCCCCAGCGTGCCCGGCGCCGACATCGCCGTCCGCTACCGCTCGGCGGCGTTCGGCCGGGACATCGGCGGCGACTGGTACGACGTCGTCCTGCTGCCGGGCGGCCGGGTCGGTGCGGTCATCGGCGACGTCCAGGGCCATGACGCGCACGCGGCCGCCCTCATGGGCCAGCTGCGGATCGTGCTGCGCGCGTACGCCGCCGAGGGCCACAACCCGGCGACCGTCATGGCGCGCGCCTCGGTCTTCCTCCAGGAACTCGACACCCAGCGCTTCGCGACCTGCCTGTACGCCGAGGCCGATCTGTCCACCGGGGTGGTGCAGCTGGTCCGGGCCGGGCACATCGACCCGATGCTGCGGACGGCCCAGGGATCCTGCCGGCCGCTGCCCGTCGAGGGCGGGCTGCCCCTCGGCCTGTCCGCGGAGTTCGGCCGGCTCGCCTACCCGGTCACCACCGTCGAGCTGGAACCGGGCCAGAGCCTGCTGCTGTGCACCGACGGTCTGGTCGAACAGCCGGGCACCGACCTCTCCGAGGGCGTACAGACCCTGCGGGACCTCGTCTGCGGCGGCCCGGACGATGTGCACGACCTCGCCGACCTGCTGATCGAGGCGGCCGCGGAACGCAGCGGAGACGACGACGTGGCCCTGTTGCTGCTGCGACGCGGGAGTCTGAGCCAGCGCTCCGGGGGCCGCCAGCAGCACCATGTCGCGCCCGGCGACCCGGAGGCCCTCGTCGAGGCCCGCCGAATGATCCGCACCGCCGTCCGCTCCTGGGGCGCCGGTGAGCGGTCCGACGAGATCGAACTCGTCGCCGACGAACTGATCACCAACGTCCTCATGCACACCGACGGCTCGGCGGTCGTCACCCTGCGGGTCATCACCGGCCACGACCGCAGGCTCCGGGTGGAGGTCGAGGACTCCTCCAGCGCCCTGCCCCGCCGCCGGGACGCGGGCTGCTGGGGCACCTCGGGCCGGGGCCTGCTGCTCGTCGACCAGCTCGCGGACGTGTGGGGCGTGGAGTCACGCGGCGGCGGCAAGGCCGTCTGGGCCGAGTTCAAGGTCGCGCCGCGCCGCTGAGCCGGGCGCGCTGCACGACTTCGGTGGCCGGTGGCACCCTGGACACATGCCGGAACTGCCCGAGGTCGAGGCCCTGAAGGACTTCCTGACCGACCATGCCGTCGGCCACGAGGTCGTCCGGGTGCTGCCCGTCGCGATCAGTGTCCTGAAGACGTACGACCCGCCCGTCACCGCCGTCGAGGGCCACGAGATCACGGGCGTGCGCCGCTACGGCAAGTTCCTGGACCTACGGGCCGACGGCCTGCACCTCGTCACGCATCTGGCCCGCGCGGGCTGGCTCCAGTGGCGCGACCGCCTGCCCGACGGACCGCCCCGCCCCGGCAAGGGCCCGCTCGCCCTGCGGGTCGCGCTGGAGACGGGCGCGGGCTTCGACCTGACGGAGGCCGGCACCCAGAAGCGGCTCGCGGTGTACGTCGTCCGGGATCCCCAGGAGGTACCGGGAGTGGCCCGGCTGGGGCCGGATCCGCTGGCCGACGACTTCGACGAGGAGCATCTCGCACGGCTTCTGACGGGCGAGCGCCGGCAGATCAAGGGCGCGCTGCGCGACCAGAGCCTGATCGCGGGCGTCGGCAACGCCTACAGCGACGAGATCCTGCACGCGGCCGGGATGTCCCCGTTCAAACTGGCGTCGTCGCTGTCGCCCGAGGAGATCCGACGTCTGTACGAGGCGCTGCGCTCCACGCTCACGGAGGCGGTCGAGCGCTCCCGCGGTCTGGCGGCCGGGCGTCTGAAGGCGGAGAAGAAGAGCGGCCTCAGGGTCCACGGCCGCGCCGGAGAACCCTGCCCGGTGTGCGGCGACACCATCCGCGAGGTGTCCTTCAGCGACTCCTCGCTGCAGTACTGCCCGACGTGCCAGACCGGCGGGAAGCCGCTCGCGGACCGCAGGATGTCGCGACTGCTCAAGTAGCCGCCGGCGGTCACTGGGACTTCAGCGTGACCAGGTGCTTCCCGTCCTCGGTCCGCACCTCGAAGTGGTCGATCTGCCCCGCGGTGAGGGCCGCGCCGCCCTGCACGGTGGTCGCCGCGCCGTCGTCCGAGGGCACCATCCAGCTCGTCACCGTCTGCTCCGTGCCGTCCTTGCCGACCGCGACGAGCCGGCAGGGGTGCGGCCCGGACTTGTCCTTGACCGTCACCGCGATCTGGCTGCCCCAGTCCCGGTCCTGCGTGTCGATCTTCGCCCACACCCCCGTGTCCGGGTCGGTCGCGGTCATGGCCGCGGCGACCGCGGACGAGCCCTGCTGGCCGGCCAGCATCGCCACCGAGGCCCCGCCGACCGCGAACACCACGGACGCCGCGAGCGCGTACAGCCAGCGCTTGCGCCGGGTGCGGTGCTTGGTCGACACCTCCTCCAACAGCCGCTCCAGCATCCGCGGCCCGGGAGCCGCGAACGGGTGGACCGACCGCGGGGTCGCCCGCCGGTACAGCATCAACTGCCGTGCGGCGGGCCCGAACTCGGTCACATGCGCTGTACAACTAGGGCATTCCATGAGGTGGTCCTCGAAGCGGAAGGCTTCCGCCTCGTCCAGCACGCCGAGCGCGTAGGCGCCGACGTCGCGATGGCTTTCCAGGGACCTCATACCAAATCCTCATGCCGGTGAGTGGGGTGGGGGATGGTGCCTTTGTTGCCCACCGGTACGGACCAGGCGCCCGAATCACTCAAGGCCGTTACCGAATCGCGGCCAAGACATTCGGAGCCGTCGGCCCCGCGGATTGGTCCGAAGTTCAAAAAAGATGGATGGCGAGATGTCCCAGGGGAAGTCCGAGCTGCCAGGCGGGCGTCCAGACCTGGGGTCCGTCGTCCTCACCGCTCACCAGGGAACCGGGCACCGCGTCCAGGTCAGGGGCGAGCAGCTCGGTCTCCTCCAGCCAGCGCCAGGCCGCGGAGGCGAGGTCCAGATCCGGTGCCGGGCCGCCCGACCGGGCCGCCTCGGCGGCCAGCTGCGCCATCCGCGCGCGCACCCAGTCCTCCCACGGCTGGTCGTACGCCGTCAGCGAAAGCCAGGTCTCCATCTGGGAGACGACCCGGATGCCGGGCAGTTCGCCGCCGGTGTCGGACAGGAAGATGGTCAGTGCCAGGGCGTCGCGCCCGGCACGGAACTCGAAGGACGTGGGCGGCATGAGATCGCCGGTGCGCAGCAGTTCGTCCGCGATGTACTCGGCGTAGAGCCACGCCATCGGGACGGCCAGGTCACCGCCGCCGGTGCCGTCCGTGCTCTCTTGGCCTCTGTGCAGCATCCCTTCCTGCCTTCCTCCGGTACGTGCGCGTCGCCCGATCCCGGGCCCCGGTTCGGAACACGGATGAAGCAAGCTGATTGCTCAACCATGGTCCGCAGCAAGGCGCTTTACGGAGGTTTGACCCGGCCTTCGGTTTCACCGCAGGTCGGCCGCGTATCCCGGAAGAACTCTGCGCAGAGCGCGTAGCGCGTAGTACGCGCGGGACTTCACCGTACCGGGCGGAATTCCCAGGGTCCGGGCGGCCTCCGCCACACTCGCCCCGCGAAAATACACCTGCACCAGAACTTCCCGGTGCTCGGGAGTGAGTGTCTTCACAGCCTCCCGCACATCGAGCGTCGCGGCGGACCGCTCCGCGTGGTCGGCGACCACACGCGCGCCCTCCGGCACGCCGTCCCCGACCTCGGCGGGACGCGCCTGGCGGGCCCGCCGCGCGTCGATGGCGAGACGCCGGCCGACGGTCAGCAGCCAGGGGCGCACGGAGTCGAATTCATGCGCGCGCAGCGCTTCGGGGTGTTGCCAGGCGCGTACGAACGTCTCCTGCAACAGATCCTCGGCGCGCTGCCGGTCGCCGTCGCAGAGCCTGAGCAGCAGCGCGAAGAGGGGCCGCCCGTGCTCGCGCTGCAGTGCGGCCAGCTCGTGCTCGGCGGTCGTCCCGGGGGGAGTGCTGATTCCGGCCGTCATGGCCGTATGGCAACGCGGTCCGTGCCCCCGGGACAGGGCCCGCGCCGCACCGTGCGGTGGACGGTCGCTGTTCGTCGGTGAACGGTCCGGCGAGCGGTCAGGAGGGGCCGCTCGCCCGTGCCAGCGCCGAGCGCCGGTACGAGTACCCGAAGTAGACGGCCTGCCCGATCACGAACCACACCGCGAACCGCACCCAGGTCTGCCACTGCAGAAACGTGATCAGCCAGATCGAGAAGACCACCCCGAGGGACGGTACGAACGGCATCCACGGGGTGCGGAAGGTGCGCGGCAGATCCGGCCGCCGATAGCGCAGCACGATGACCGCCGTGCACACCACCACGAACGCCAACAGGATCCCGATGTTGGTGAGTTCGGCCGCCTCCCCGATCGGCAGGAATCCGGCGATGACGGCCGACGCGATTCCGACGATCCAGGTCACGCGGGTCGGCACATGGCGGGTCGGATGCGTCTTCGCGAACCAGCGTGGCAGCAGTCCGTCCCGGGACATCGAGAACCACACCCGCGTGACCCCGAGCATGAACGTGAACATCACGGTGAGGATGCCGATGATCGCGCCGACCGCGATCACGTCGGCGAGACCGCTCAGGCCGGCCGCCTTGAACGCGCTGGCGAAGCCGCTCTCCTTGTCGATGTCCCGGTAGCTCTGCATGCCCGTGAGGACGAGACAGGCCGCCACGTACAGCACCATGGAGATCGCCAGCGAGTAGATGATCGCCTTCGGCATATGGCGCTGCGCGTCCTTGGACTCCTCGGCCGCGGTCGACATGGCGTCGTAGCCGAACACCGCGAAGAAGACGGTGGCCGCACCGGTGAACGCGCCGCCGACGCCGTAGGGGAAGAACGGGTGGTAGTGGGCACTGTCGATGTGGAACACGCCGACGCCGATCACCAGCAGGACGACGAGGACCTTCAGGGCCACCACGAACGTCTCGAAGCGGGCGGCGTTGCGGATGCCGAGGTTCAGCAGATAGGCGATCAGCAGGCACAGCACGACGGCGAACAGATCGACACGGTGCCCGGCCCCCGTACCGGGCGCGCCCAGCATCCAGGCCGGCAGATGCGCTCCCGTCTCGCCGACCAGGAAGCCGAAGTAGCCGGAGATGCCGATGGCGACCACGGCCACGATCGCCGTGTACTCCAGCAGCAGGTCCCAGCCGATGAACCAGCCGGCGTACTCGCCGAGCACCGCGTAGCCGTAGGTGTACGCCGAGCCCGCCTTCGGGATGAGCCCCGCGAACTCGGCGTAGGACAGCGCCGCGGCCGCGCTCGCCACGCCGGCGATCAGGAAGGACACGAGGACCGCGGGCCCTGCCGTGCCGTTCGCGACCGTGCCGGCGAGGGTGAAGATGCCGGCGCCGATGATCCCGCCGACGCCGATAGCGGTGAGCTGCCACAGGCCGAGCGAGCGCTCCAGCCCGGTGCCCTCGCGGGCCTCCGTCTCCTCGATGTGCTCGATGGGTTTGCGGCGGAGAATCCCCTCGCCCATCCTGAGCCTGGCCATGAGCCTCACCTCTTCGCGGGCGGCAAACGACTGACCGCGGATCATGATGGCGCAGGGCCGACGGGGACGGAAGACCGCGTGCACGGCGCCGCGAGGGCCGGGTGGCCTACTGCCGTCCACCGGTGGATCGTGCGACGTCCGGGAGCGACGCTCCTACGGCACGACGGTGACCGGCCAGCGCCCCGCCTTCACCAGCCGGATCGCCACCGAGCCGATGATCCGGTGGCCGGCCTGCTCGGACGCGCCGACCACGACCGCGTCCGCCTTGAGTTCGTCGGCCGCCTTCACCAGGCCGTTGTAGGGGTCACCGCGGAAGGTGTGGAACTCCCAGCGCACCTCGAATATGCCCTTCACCCGCTCGGTGGCCTCACGGATGTAGGTGACGACGTCCTCCGCGATCTTGTCCGTCGTCTCGGCCACCGGTACCCCGAACGCCGCCCCCGCCGCCATCACGGGCTGCACGTACACGATCGCGAGCAGCGCACGCTGCCGCCGTGCCAGACCCCCGGCGTACGCCGCCGCCCGGAGCGAGGAGTCGGAGCCGTCCACGCCGACGACGATGACCTTGGGTCCGTCCGTGCCCCGCTCGAACCCTTGCGCGTGCTGTTCCGTCACTCTGTGAGGCTATCGGAATCTGCTGGTCCGGAACCGGTCGGGCATCGGACGAATGCACGCCGCCGGAAACCGGCCGTACGCAGGCCGCGGCGCGGCGGTCAGCGCACCGCGGCCAGCCGGGCGAAGACCACCACGTTGCCCGCGTACCCGTTCTCCTCGGAGAAGGCTCCTCCGCAGGTGATGACGCGCAACTCCGGGATCCCCTTGCTGCCGTAGACCCGGTCCCCGGGGAAGTTCGCCTTGCTGAAGACCTCGACGCCGTACACCTCGAACACGGCGGTCTTGCCGTCCACGCGCCGGACCTCGACGCGGTCGTCCTTCTTCAGCGTGCCCAGTCCGTAGAAGACGGCCGGCCCCTGGCTGTTGTCGACGTGGCCCACGATCACGGAGGTGCCCTTCTCGCCGGGCGTGGGCGAGCCGGTGAACCAGCCCGCGAGGTCCGGGTTGTCGGGCGGCGGCGCGTCCACCCAGCCGGAGGTGTCCACGGCGACCGGGATGACGGGGGCGTCGACGTGGAGCGACGGGATGTCGACGCGGACGGCCGCGGAGTAGGGCAGGGCGTCGGGCCCCGTGTAGCCGGGGCTGGCACCGCCGGGGGAGTCGGGGGCCACCGCCGAGGCGGGCTGGGGTGGGCCCACGGCGAACTCTCCCGAACCGTGCCGGACACAGGCGAGGCCCGTCAGCAGGACGAGGGCGATCACCCCCCAGGGGGCGCGCTTTTTACGTCGCTCCGGCTCGGACATGCTCCGTCACCTCTCGATGCGGCCGTCACCGCGCCCTACTGGTCCCGGGCGGTACGACGGCGGGACAGATACCAGGCGGTGCCGAGCGCACCCGTGATGAGCGCCGCGCCGACCCCGATCTCCTTCGGGTCGAAGCCGCCGATGCTGCCGCCGGCCCCGGCCCGTACCCCGTGCTGTCCGTAGGACCCCCCGCCGCCTCCACCCCCGCCGCCCCAGCCGCCCCCGTTACCGCCGCCTCCGTTCCCACCCCCGCCGAAGAAGCCGCCCCCGCCGCCGCCCCCGTAGTCGCCGCCCCCGTACCCGCCGCCGTTTCCGCCCCCGCCGAAGAAGCCGCCCCCGTTGCCCCCGCCGCCTCCGCCCCCACCGGAGTCACGGCGCTCGTTCTTGCTCCCGGCCGCGATGGCGAGCCGCTTGTGTCCGGACTGGTGGCCGCACTGGAACGTGACGTCGTAGTCGGCACCGGGCCGGGCGTTCTTGTTGATGGTGGCCGTCGCAGCCGACCGGCCCTTGGGGATGGTGACCGTGTCGAAGGCGTCGGAGAACACCGTGGCGTTGTCCTGACAGCCCCGTATGGGAAGGTTGACGCGTTCACCGGGGCCTATTCTCGTGGGCTGCAGGTCGTAGCCGAACGAGTTGTAGTTGCCGCCCCCTCCGGCGACGGATCCCGGCGCGGTGCAGGCCAGGGCGGTGACGCCCAGCAGTGCGACCGAAGCGACGCGTATCGCGCGCATGGTGAGCCTCCAGGTCCCCGAGGAGCCGTGCTGCGGACCTCTTCCGCTTGCGCCTGAAATGCACCCCGGTGATCGAAACGCTAGGAAAGATGATGTCGGGGCGCGATTGGAGTCGTGCGAATGGGGCAAGCCTGTGGGCCGGGTGACGGTCTCACAGGCCGGGGGACGACGACCGGGGCGGCGGGGACGGAAGCGCGTGGCTGCGTCCCCGCCGCCCCGGCGGGTGCTGATGCGGGTCCGTCACCCGTGCAGATGAGGGAACAGGGCCAGGAAGGGTTCCGAGGAGGCCGTGATGCCCCGGGTGTAGGGGGCGTCGAAGTCCCAGATCAGAAAGAGCAGGAAGGCGATCAGCGCGGAGAAGAGTCCGGCCAGGACCAGTTCGCGGGGTGTTCGCCGGATCTGCAGCGCGAACACCATCCCGATGGTGATCACCGCCCCGGCGATCAGTCCGAACCACACCACCGGCGGCATGGTGGAGCCGGTGGAGTCGGCGCGTGCGGTCCGTGCCGTGTCGGCCGCGGTGACCTGGTCGACGAGGGGCTGGTAGGCCTGCGCCTCGAAGTCCGACCGCGGCTTGTAGTCGGTGACGTCCTGGCGGATCCGCTGGAGGAGGTCCTCGCCGCGCGCGGTCACCTTGGCCTGGTGGACCATGGCCTTCCACTCGGGTCCGACGACCTGGCCGACATAGACGTTGACGTCCGCTCGGATGCGGTCGCGGACGTCGGGCGGATAGACCCGGACCCGCTCCGAGATCTCGTGCAGTGCCTGGGCCTCGGCCTGGACGTGGTCATGGGCGGCGTTGCGGGCCTCCCAGACGCCCGCGATGGCCAGACCCAGCACGATGGCGTAGACCACCCCGATCCACATCGTCATGTACTCGATCACATCGGGGGTCTCGGACGGATCCTCGTCCACGGCGGCCGTGCGCTGCCGTACCAGGGTCACCACGATCACGACGGCACAGGCGGCCGCCATCGCGAGGGTGAGAACAAGCCATTCCGACAAGAGGTCCCTCCAGGGGGTCAGCGCGGCCGCAGCGCGGCGATGGCGAACACCGCGGGTGCGGCGATGAGCAGGGTGAAGACGAGCGGCGACGGACCGTCGTGCGGCGGCCGCGGGTGGGACACCGCGTGGTACGCCGGGTAGTGCACCGGGGGCGCCGAGGGGCGCGGACTCGGGCGGGGCGGGGGCGGGGGCGTCGGGGCCGGCTCGGGAACGGGCGGGGGAGCGAGGACCGGGGCCGGACGGGGGCGCGGCGCCTCCGTGTGCGGGGGCGGTGGCGGCGGCACGGGCCGCGGTGGAGGCGGCGGAGCGGGCTTGGGCGGCGGCGGGGGAGGCGGTGTGGGCTCGGGCGTGGGGGTGGGGGTGGGCGTAGGCGTGGGAGCGGGCGTGGGGCTCGGGGGCTGACACGGCAGCGGTGGGAGCGCCCCCGGCTCGAAGAGCCTGGGGAAGGTCCGGTGGCCGCCGCCCGCGACCGCCACCGCCGCCGTGCCGTCCGGGCCCGTCGAGGCGTACGCGCACGCGTCGGCCGGCGCCGTGTGGGCGGCCGCGCCCACGAGGGTCCACGCCACTGTCACCACGGCCAATGCCCCTCTGACGAGGGCGGACCGGGTCCGTTCGGGTCGATGCACGACGGAGATCATGGGCCGGTCCGTCTCCGGGCACGCCCGGGCGAGGGCGAATTGGCCCGAAGGGAGGAGATCCCGCTTCGGGGAGTTTCGGCAACGGCGCCCGGACCGGAGCGAGTTCAGCACCTTTGTACGAGGCCGTACGACGACTGCCGGCAGATGGCCGAGAAGCGTCATGGATTCCCGAAAGAATTTTGCGGCTCGCTTGAACGCATCGAGCGCTCCCGTCCGTACCTATGGCCATACGCGGCGCTCAGAGGACGCTGCAACACCCAAGCGGACAGCTGGAGTTGAGAATGAAGACATCCTGGCGGAGCGCCTCCCTCGTGGCGACAGCTACGGCCGTGCTGGCGCTCACGACGGCGTGCGGTCAGGAAAGCACCCAGTCGACGGGCAGCCAGAACGTGGGGGCGACGGCTGCTCCGGGCGGCCTGGGTTCCATCTCCACCACCCCCGGGAACGGCTACGGCGCCGACTCCACCGCGGCCCCGAGCGCCTCCGCGAACGGCCAGTCCGCGGGTGCGCTGACCGTCGCCGACAACGCGAAGCTCGGCAAGATCGTCACCGACAGCGCGGGCTTCACCCTTTACCGCTTCGACCAGGACACGGCCGAACCGCCGAAGTCCTCCTGTGACGGCGACTGCGCCAAGACGTGGCCGCCCGTTCCCGCCGAGGGCGCGTCCGTGGCCTCCGGCATCGACAAGTCCCTGGTCGGCGAGGTCACCCGGGCCGACGGCACCAAGCAGCTGACCATCGCCGGCTGGCCGATGTACCGCTTCGCCAAGGACACCAAGGCCGGTGACATCAACGGCGAGGGCGTGAAGGGCACCTGGTTCGCGACCGCGCCCACCGGCAAGAAGGCCGCGGTCTCCGACCTGCCCGGCCTGTCGGTCCGCAACGACGCCAAGCTCGGCCCGATCGTCGTCGACAAGAACGGCATGACGGTCTACCGCTTCCTGAAGGACAAGGCGTGGCCCGAGCCGGTGTCCAACTGCACCGGTGCCTGCCTGGAGAAGTGGCCCGTCGTCGCGCCGGTGGCGGCGGACGACACCAAGGGCGTCAAGAAGAAGGGCCTCATGGGCTTCACCCGCCCCGACGGCGCCAAGCAGATGACCGTCAACTGCTGGCCCATCTACACCTTCTCGGGTGACAAGGCCCCCGGAGAGACCAACGGTCAGGGTGTGGGCGGCACGTGGTACGCCGTCTCGCCCGACGGAAAGCCGGTCGGCGCGTCCAAGTAGAGATCACCTCCCCAGGGGCGATCGATCGCCTCGCCCCAGTCAGCTCAGACCGCGGAAGGGAGTGAGAGACCCAAGCCGGAACAACGGGACACAGACGCGCACGACCAGGTCCGCCCCCTCTCCACCGCACGGAGGGGGCGGGCCCCTTTGTCGTAGGCGCGGGGCGGCGTGCGCCCCCCGCGCGGAGGCGGGTCCGGGAGTGCTCGATATCGACGGCACGTGCCACCGGCAGTGACCGGGAACGGACGGTCAATTTCCGTTTTTGCTCGCTCCGTTGGCACACGATCAGTAGCCTCTGCTCGAAACACCGGATCGCCCCCCGCCGTCGTCTACGCCTTGGAGAACTACATGGAGCGTCCTGCCTGGGCGCCACGGAGCATCGACATCTCCGTGCCGAGCGTGTCCCGCATGTACGACTTCTACCTGGGCGGTTCGCACAACTTCGAGGTCGACCGCGAGGCGGCGCGCAGGGCGCTGGAGTTCATGCCGGGACTCCCCAAGATCATGCAGGCGAACCGGGCGTTCATGCGTCGCGCCGTACGCTTCGCCGTGGCGGAGGGCGTCACCCAGTTCCTCGACATCGGCTCGGGCATCCCGACCTTCGGCAACGTCCACGAGGTGGCCCAGGGCGCGCACCCGGGCGCCCGTGTGGTGTACGTCGACCACGACCCGGTCGCCGTCGCGCACAGCGAGGCCGTGCTCCGGGCGAACGACGACGCGGACGTCGTCGCCGCCGATCTCCGCAAGCCCCGCGAGATACTGTCGAACCCTCAGGTGGAGCGACTGATCGACCTGAACCGGCCGGTCGCCCTGCTCCTCGTTGCCATACTGCACTTCGTGGAGGACACGGACGACCCGTACGGTGCGGTGGCCGAGCTGCGCGACGCCCTCGCGCCGGGCAGCCTGCTCATCCTCACGCATGCCTCGTACGAGGGAATCCCGCTGCCGCAGGAACGCGCAGAGGGCACGGTCGACGTGTACAAGAACATCCGCAATCCGCTGATCATGCGCTCGCGCGAGGAGATCGCGCGGTTCTTCGAGGGGTACGACATGGTGGAACCCGGATTGGTGCCGATGCCGACGTGGCGGCCCGACACGGCACCCGAGGACGAGGATCCTTATGCCTTCTCCGGATTCGCCGGCGTGGGGCGCGCCGCGTGAGCGGGGAACCGGGCGGACCGGAGGACAGACTGCGCCGGTTCGCGACGATCTGGAGCCGGGCCGTCTACCCGGTGACCTCGACCTCGCTGACCCGGCCGGAGTTCGAGGACCAACTGCTGCCCCTGGCCCGGCGGCTGTGCGACGCGCTGCTGGCCCGGGCGTTCGACGCGCCCACGGCCAAGGCGATCGGCGCGGCGCTCATGGAGGCGCACTGCACGGACCCGGAGGCCCTCAGCCGCACGCTCGACTGCGTCGACGCCTATCTGGTGCTCTACTGCGGCGATCCCGACGCCTCCCCCGAGGTGCAGGAAGCCCTGCGGACCCGGTCCGCCCGGTTGCAGCACGCGATCGCCGCCGGTTTCGCGGCGGCCCTGAAGGAGCGCACGCTCGCCGAGCAGGAGGTCATCGCGCAGGCCGCCCTCACCGCCCAGGGCGTGGTGGCGCAGGCGCTCCACTCCAGTGAGGCCCGCTTCCGCGCGGTGTTCGAGGGCGCGGCCATAGGAATCGGGATCGCCGACCTGGACGGCAACGTCCTGGAGGTCAACGGCGCGCTGTTGCGCATGTTCGGCGGTTCCGAGCACCTGGTGCGCGGACGCAACGTCGCCGAGTGGACCCACCCGGACGACGCGCCGCAGGTGTGGCGGCTGTACGACGAACTGGTCCGCGGCGAGCGCGACCACTACCACGTCGAAAAGGCCTTCTACCGGCCCGACGGCACGGTCCTGTGGACCAATCTGACGGTGTCCCTGCTGCGGGACGCGGACGGCACCCCGCAGTACCAGCTCGCGCTGATGGAGGACACCACCGAGCGGCGCCTGCTGAATCTGCGGCTGCGCTACGAAGCCACCCACGACGCGCTCACCGGTCTGCCCAACCGCACCCTGTTCTTCGAGCGCCTGGAGAAGGCGCTCGGCGCGGGCGAGGGGCAGCGGTTCGGCCTGTGCTACCTCGACCTCGACGGTTTCAAGGCGATCAACGACAGCCTCGGGCACGCGGCCGGCGACCGGTTGCTCGTCGAGGTCGCCGACCGGCTCCAGGCGTGTGCCACCGCGCCGGGCGAGATGGTGGCGCGGCTCGGCGGCGACGAGTTCGTGGCGCTGACCACCGGGCCGGACACCGAGCGCGGGGTCGACGAACTCGTCGGGCGGATCATGAACGCGCTGGTCACTCCGATCAGTGTCGACGGGCGTGAGCTGACCGTGCGCGGCAGCATCGGCGTCGTCGAGGGGCCCGCGGAGGAGCGGGGCTCCGCGGAGGTGCTGCGCAGCGCGGACATCACCATGTACCGGGCCAAGTCGGCGGGCGGCAACCGCTTCGAACTCGCCGACCCCGAGGCCGACGCCCGCGCCATCACCCGGCACGGGCTGACCACGGCGCTGCCCACCGCTCTGGACCGGGGCGAGTTCTTCATCGAGTACCAGCCGCTGGTCCATCTCGGCGACGGCACCGTGCACGGCGCCGAGGCGCTGGTGCGCTGGCTGCATCCGCAGCACGGTGTGCTCGGCCCCGACCGCTTCATCCCGCTCGCCGAGCGGACCGGGCTGATCGTGCCGCTCGGCCGGTGGGTCCTCCAGGAGTCCGTGCGGCAGGCCCGGGCGTGGCAGCAGACGCACGACGCGAAGGGCCCGCTGCGGATCAACGTCAATCTGTCGCCGTGCCAGCTCGCCCATCCGGGGCTGGTCTCCGACACCGTGGACATCCTGGAGCAGGCCGGTCTGGAACCGGACGCGCTCTGCCTGGAGGTCACGGAATCGGCGCTCATCGGGGCGGACGACGACCTGCTCAAACCCCTGCGCTGCCTGGCGGAGATGGGGGTGGACATCGCCCTCGACGACTTCGGCACCGGGTACTCCAACCTCGCCAACCTGCGCCGGCTCCCGGTACGGGTCCTGAAGCTGGACCGCTCCTTCACCCAGAGCATGCAGCAGTGCCCGGCGGACCCCGTCGATCTGAAGATCGTCGAGGGGATCGTCTCGCTCGCCCACAGCCTGAACCTCGCGGTCACGGTCGAGGGCGTGGAGACCGGCGCCCAGGCCGAGCAGCTGCGGATCCTCGGCTGCGACACGGCCCAGGGCTGGTACTACGCCCGTCCCGGCCCGCCGGAGCGGCTGCACGAACTGGCGCTGGCGGACGCGAGGGGCTGAACCCTCCACGGCCGTAAAGGCGATGCGGGCGGCGGGAGCCGCGCGGGCGGGCGGTAGGAGCTGAGCGGACGGCCCGCTCAGCGCTCCAGCAGCATCCGCTGAAGCTCCCGCGCCGCCCGCGGCGGCGCCACATCGCTGCGGTGGGCCAGCGCGATCGTCCGGTGGAGTCCGGGCCGGGCCAGCGGGGTGACCCGCAGCCCGCGCCCGGACCCCACGGCGACCATGCGCGGCACGACCGCCACCCCGAGCCCGGCCCGGACGAAGCCGAGCACCGCGTCCATCTCGCCGCCCTCCACCGCGAAGTCCGGCTCGAAACCCGCGGCGCGGCAGGCGGCCACGGTCAGTTCCCGCAGGTCGTAGCCATGGCGGAACATGACCAGGCGCTCGCCCTCCAGGTCCGGGATGCGGACCGTGCGGCGGCCGCCACCGGGCCTCGGGGCGTCCGGTGAGGACACCACCACCAGGTCCTCGCGCAGCAGCTCCACCGTGGTCAGCGCGGGCGAGGGGGTGGGCAGCGGGAGCACCACCAGTGCCAGGTCGAGGGCGCCGCGCGCCAGCTCCCGTACGAGATCGTGGGAGCCGCCCTCCTCGATCAGCAGCCGGACACCGGGATAGCGGTCGTGGAAGGCGTGCAGCACGCCCGGCAGCAGACCCGTGCACACACTCGGCGTCGCGCCCAGGCGCACCCGGCCCCGGCGCAGCTGCACCAGCTCCTGCACCTCGTGACGGGCGGTGTCAGCGTCGGCGAGGATCCGGCGGGCCAGCGGCAGCAGCGCCTCGCCCGCGTCGGTGAGCGTGATGTTGCCGCGCGCCCGCAGGAAGAGATCCGCCCCCAGCTCCCGCTCCAGCGCCTTGATCTGCTGGGACAGCGACGGCTGGGCGACATGGACCAGATCGGCGGCCCGCGTGAAGTGCCGGGTCTCGGCGACTGCGATGAAGTACTGGAGCTGCTGGAACTGCATACAGCCAGGATAGGCCTGGCCTATCGAATCAAGGCGGGCCATGTCTTGGACCGATGGGGACCTTCGGCCCTAGCGTTCCTGCCATGGCTCTGGCAACGCGGACGGACCGACGGCCGTCCATGGCCCGCACTGTGTGGGACTCGACCGTCGGCAAGAAGACAGTCATGGCGGTCAGCGGCCTGATCATGCTGCTGTACCTCGTCGCCCACATGATCGGCAACCTGAAGATCTACTTCGGGGCGGGCGAGTTCAACCACTACGCCCACTGGCTGCGCACCGTCGGCGAACCGTTCATGCACTACGGGTGGACGCTCTGGCTGATTCGCGTCGCGCTGATCGTCGCCGTCGTCGCCCACGCCGTCTCCGCATACCAGCTCAGCCGCCGTGACATCAAGGCGCGCCCGAGCAAGTACGTCCACCCCAGGCCGCGGGCGAGCTACGCCACCCGCACCATGCGCTGGGGCGGCATCATCCTCGGCCTGTTCCTCGTCTGGCACCTCCTCGACCTGACCACCGGCACCGTGCACTCGGGCGGCTTCCAGGAGGGCCACCCCTACCAGAACGTCGTCGACACCTTCTCCACATGGTGGGGCGACGTCATCTACATCGTCGCGATGCTCGCTCTCGGCCTGCACATCCGGCACGGCTTCTGGAGCGCCGCCCAGACCCTCGGCGTCGGCAGCCGCACCCGCGACCGCGCCCTGAAGACCATTGCCAATGTCCTTGCGCTGCTGCTCACGGCCGGCTTCATCGCCGTCCCCGTGGGCGTCATGACCGGAGTGGTGAGCTGACATGACTGCCTCCGCCGCATACACCGACTACACGACCGGCGAACCGGTCGTCGACACCAAGGCGCCGAAGGGCCCGATCAACGAGCGCTGGGACACCCGCCGTTTCGAGGCGAAGCTGGTCAACCCGGCCAACCGGCGCAAGCACACGATCATCGTCGTCGGCACCGGCCTCGCGGGCGGCTCCGCGGGCGCCACCCTCGCCGAACAGGGCTACCACGTCGTCCAGTTCTGCTACCAGGACTCCCCGCGCCGCGCCCACTCCATCGCCGCGCAGGGCGGTATCAACGCCGCGAAGAACTACCGCAACGACGGCGACTCGATCCACCGCCTCTTCTACGACACCGTCAAGGGCGGCGACTTCCGGGCCCGCGAGTCCAACGTCCACCGCCTCGCCCAGATCTCGGTCGAGATCATCGACCAGTGCGTGGCGCAGGGCGTACCGTTCGCCCGCGAGTACGGCGGCCTGCTCGACACCCGCTCCTTCGGCGGCGTCCAGGTCTCCCGAACCTTCTACGCCCGCGGCCAGACGGGCCAGCAGTTGCTGCTCGGTGCCTACCAGGCGCTCTCCCGGCAGATCGCCGCCGGTAACGTGGAGTTGCATCCGCGCACCGAGATGCTCGACCTGATCGTCGTCGACGGGCGGGCCCGCGGCATCGTCGCCCGCGACCTCATCACCGGAAAGGTCGACACGTACTTCGCGGACGCCGTCGTCCTCGCCTCCGGCGGCTACGGCAACGTCTTCTATCTGTCGACCAACGCCATGAACTCCAACGCGACCGCCGTCTGGCGGGCGCACCGGCGCGGCGCCTACTTCGCCAACCCCTGCTTCACCCAGATCCACCCCACCTGCATCCCGCGCACCGGCGACCACCAGTCCAAGCTCACCCTGATGAGCGAGTCGCTGCGCAACGACGGCCGGATCTGGGTGCCGAAGGCCAAGGGCGACAACCGTCCGCCGAACCAGATCCCTGAGGACGAGCGCGACTACTACCTGGAGCGCATCTACCCCTCCTTCGGCAACCTGGTCCCCCGTGACATCGCCTCCCGCGCCGCCAAGAACGTGTGCGACGAGGGCCGCGGCGTCGGCCCCGGCGGCCAGGGCGTCTACCTCGACTTCGCCGACGCGATCGAGCGCATGGGCCGGAAGAAGGTCGAGGAGAAGTACGGCAACCTCTTCGACATGTACGAGCGGATCACCGCGGAGAACCCGTACGAGGTGCCGATGCGGATCTACCCCGCCGTGCACTACACGATGGGCGGTCTGTGGGTCGACTACGACCTGCAGACCACGATCCCGGGTCTGTTCGCGGTCGGCGAGGCCAACTTCTCCGACCACGGAGCCAACCGCCTCGGCGCCTCCGCGCTGATGCAGGGCCTCGCCGACGGCTACTTCGTCCTGCCGTCGACGATCAACGACTATCTGGCCCGCAACCCGCACCAGGACCAGGTGACCGTCGACCACCCCGCCGTCCAGGAGGTGCTGGCCGAGACCGAGGACCGGGTCAACCTGCTGCTGTCCGTGGACGGCGACCGGACCCCCGACTCCTTCCACCGTGAACTCGGTGAGCTCATGTGGGAGTTCTGCGGCATGGCGCGTACGGACACGGGCCTGCGCAAGGCGCTGGAGCGCATCCCGCAGATCCGCGAGGAGTTCTGGCGGCGCATCAAGGTCCCCGGCACGGGCGAGGAGTTCAACCAGTCGCTGGAGAAGGCCAACCGCATCGTCGACTACCTGGAACTCGCCGAGCTGATGTGCCTCGACGCGCTGCACCGCAGCGAGTCCTGCGGCGGACACTTCCGCGAGGAGTCCCAGACCCCGGACGGCGAGGCCGCCCGCCGGGACGACGAGTTCGCCTATGCGGCCGCCTGGGAGTTCACCGGCACCGGCGAGGCGCCCACCCTGCACAAGGAAGACCTGGTCTTCGAGTACGTCCACCCCACCCAGCGGAGCTACGCATGAAGCTCACCCTGCGCGTCTGGCGGCAGAAGAACGCCGACGCAGAAGGCAGCATGTCCACCTACGAGGTGGACGGCATCTCGTCCGACATGTCCTTCCTGGAGATGCTGGACACCCTCAACGAGCAGCTCATCCTCAAGGGCGAGGACCCGGTCGCCTTCGACCACGACTGCCGCGAGGGCATCTGCGGGGCGTGCTCGCTCGTCATCAACGGCGACGCGCACGGCCCGGAGCGCACCACCACCTGCCAGCTGCACATGCGGTCCTTCAAGGACGGCGACACGATCGACATCGAGCCGTGGCGGGCCTCCGCCTTCCCGGTGATCAAGGATCTGGTCGTCGACCGCACGGCCTTCGACCGGATCATCCAGGCGGGCGGCTACATCACGGCCCCGACCGGATCCGCGCCCGAGGCCCACGCGACACCCGTCCCCAAGGCGGACGCGGACTTCGCGTTCGAGCACGCCGAGTGCATCGGCTGCGGGGCGTGCGTGGCGGCCTGCCCGAACGGCGCGGCCATGCTGTTCACCTCGGCGAAGATCAACCACCTCAATGTGCTGCCGCAGGGCGCGCCCGAGCGCGAGACCCGGGTGCTGGACATGGTGGCGCAGATGGACGAGGAGGGCTTCGGCGGCTGCACCCTCACCGGCGAGTGCGCCACAGCCTGCCCCAAGGGCATCCCGCTGGTCTCCATCACCAACATGAACAAGGAGTGGCTGCGAGCCACCCGCAAGGCGGGCCGCCGCTAGGCCCTGTCGTCAAACTCCCGCCTGCCCCGCGACGCCATGCACGCACTCTCGCCGCACCGGGCGAAACCCCACGTACATCCGGTACGAGGGCTTCCGCCCGGCACGCCGAGAGCACGCACCTGACGCCGCAAGGCCGCCCTCCGGGCGACGACGCGAGTCTGACGACAGGACCTAGGGCGCCGCTACCAGGACGGGCCGGCGCCGCTTGGGACGGGCGGCGCCGGCCGCACGCCGTTCGCCGGCAGGGTGCGGACGGGCGGGACCGGGCGTGGTGCTCAACCCCGGTCCCGCCAGCGCCCTCGCGAGCCCTTCGAACCCGCCGGTTCGGCCGCCCCGCGTCACCGGCCACCCCTGGCATTCAACATTCCCACATCCGCCCTCCTGGCAGCGGTCACGCGCAGGCCAACCGGCATCGGAAGAACAGGAGCGCACAGACCGCACAGCCCCGGTCTGCAGCCGCCCCGCCGAACCGGCCCGTGACCAGGAGAGAGCCATGACCGGCGTTACCACCCTCGCCAGCCCCCCACCGCCCGTGGCACCGACCCGCTACACCGTCACCCTCGCCCGTGACGAGGCCGACGTCCGGGACGCCCAGCGGCTGCGCCACGACGTCTTCGCCGGGGAGATGGGCGCCCTCCTGTCCACCCCACAGCCCGGCCTGGACGTCGACGCCTTCGACGCGTACTGCGACCACCTGCTCGTCCGTGACACCGAGACCGGCCAGGTCGTCGGCACCTACCGGCTGCTGCCGCCCGAGCGGGCCGCGATCGCCGGGCGGCTGTACTCGGAGGGCGAGTTCGACCTCGACCCGCTGGCCGGGATCCGCTCCGGGCTCGTCGAGGTCGGCCGCTCCTGCGTCCACCCCGACCACCGCGACGGCACCGTCATCGGACTGATCTGGGCGGGGATAGCCCGCTACATGATCGACGGCGGCCACGAGTGGCTGGCCGGCTGCTGCTCCCTGCCGCTCGCCGACGGCGGCGCGCTCGCCGCGGGCACCTGGGAGCGGGTCCAGGCCAAGTACATGGCCCCCGAGGAGTACCGCGTACGTCCGCTGCTGCCCTGGCGCCCGGAGACCCCGGCCCCGGCCGGGCACGCCGAGCTGCCCCCGCTGCTGCGCGGCTATCTGCGGCTCGGCGCCTGGGTCTGCGGGGAGCCCGCGCACGACCCGGACTTCGGCGTCGCCGACCTCTATGTCCTGCTGTCGATGCGCCGGGTCAACGCGCGCTATCTGCGGCACTTCCTCTCGCTCGTGCCGGCGTGACGACCATGTTCAGGACCGGTACGCAGGCCGTGTACGGTCCCGCGCTGGGGCTGCGCCCTCGACGCGGGACTCCGGCACCCGTGAGCCCCGGTGCGAGCACACCGGCACCAGGGCCGCAGGGCACCGAGGCGAAGCCCTCGGCTGCCGCTCCCGTGAGCGCCTGGCTGCCCAGCGCTCCCTGCTCCCCGCGCTCCTGCGTCGACGCCACGATCTCGGCGGCCGCCGCACCGCGCGCCGTCCTGCGGCTCATGGCCCTGTTGACCGTGGTGGTCGCGGGGACCGTCCTCTCCCCGCTGGTGTGCCGGCTGCCCGTCCCGGTCCGCGAGCGGATGATCAGGGCCTGGTGCCGGACGGTGGTCCGCGCCGCCGGGGTCCGGGTGCGGATCACCGGGGCCGCTCCGTCCCACGGCGGTCTGCTGATGGTCGCGAACCACATCTCATGGCTGGACATCCCGCTGCTCGCCGCCGTCCGTCCCGGCCGGATGCTCGCCAAGACGGAGATCAGGCAGTGGCCGGTGGCCGGTGTGCTGACGGCCCGCAGCGGTGCGCTCTTCATCGACCGTGACCGGCTGCGGGCGCTGCCCGACACGGTCGCCAGGATCGCGAGTGGTCTGCGCGCCGGATCGGCGGTCGTGGTCTTCCCCGAGGGCAGCACCTGGTGCGGCCGGTCGCAGGGGTACTTCCGGCGGGCGGCCTTCCAGGCGGCGCTGGACGCGGGCGTCCCGGTCCAGCCGGTGCGGCTCCACTACCGGCACGACGGCGGACCGGTGAGCACCGCGCCCGCGTTCGTGGGCAGCGACTCCCTGCTGTCGTGCCTGTGGCGCGTGCTGTCGGCACACCGGCTCGTCGCGGAGGTCCGGGTGGAACCGGTGCTCCTCACGGACACCGGTACCGACCGCCGTGCCCTAGCCCTGGCCGCCCAAGGGTCCCTGGACCTCCCGGGCGACGAACACACGGACCTTCTCGTCCGTGTCTGACGCCTCGTCACCTCTGCGTCCCTGCAAGGGACATGGCGTGCAGAGCGGACATGATCCCATGGGTCCGGCCGCCGTCGTCCCGCCCGACGGCGGCCGGACACCCGGACTCACCCACTTCCCTCACCTCTCCTTCTTCTCGCCGTAGAGATCATTGCTACGGTTCTGCGATGTCCGAATCTTCACGCGATACGGCCGAGGGCGCCGGCTGGGGAGCCGCAGAACGCGGCAGCTACCAAGAGTTGATGCCGCGTCAGGTCGAGAAGCTCTCCTGGCTCAACCCGAAGACCCTCTGGGTGGCCCGCAACGGGGTGCTCGCCTCCTGGTTCGGCGACCCCACCGGACGTACCCGCACGCGCTGGGCGCAGCAGCAGGAGGCGGCGGGCGCACCAGTCGACAAGGTGATCCGGCGCGACGATCCGGACCGCTTCTCCTTCATGGTCATCGGGGACACCGGCGAGGGCGACGCGCCCCAGTACGCCGTGGTGCCAGGCTTTCTGAGGATGAGCCAGGACACCAGCTTCGCCGTGCTGGCCAGCGATGTCATCTATCCCGTCGGGGCCACCGCCGACTACGGCACCAAGTTCTTCCGCCCCTACCAGGACTACCAGGCGCCCATCTACGCCATACCCGGCAACCACGACTGGTACGAGGACCTGCACGGGTTCATGCGCGTCTTCTGCGACGCCCGGCCGCCCGCACCGGAGCCCGCGCCGCGCCCGCCGAGCCGTGCCTGGCTGCGCTCCCTGCTGTGGCACCGGCCGGGCGCCCCGGACGAACAACGTCTGGCCGAGGCGCGGACGTTGCGCTCGGCCCCCGCTCAGCAGGCCGGCCTGCCCGGGCCGTACTGGGCGATCGACGCCGGCCCCGTCCGTATCGTCGGCATCGACACCGGCCTGCTGGGCACCCTCGACGCCGAACAGGGCAGCTGGCTGCGCGAGGTCTCGCGAGGCCCCCGCCCCAAGATCCTCGTCACCGGCTCTCCGCTCTACGTGGACGGCGAGCACCACCCCTGCCCCATCGAGGGCGGCGGCACGGTCGACGACGTGGTCCGCGACCCGGACCACCACTACGTCGCCGCGATCGGTGGTGACATCCACAACTACCAGCGCTATCCGGTGGATGTGCACGGCCGCACCATCCAGTACGTGGTCTCCGGCGGCGGCGGTGCCTTCATGCACGCCACCCACACCATCCCGCGTGTGTCGGTGGCGAACGTCACCGAGCGGGACTTCCGCTGCTACCCGCTGCGCGGCGACTCCCTCGCCTTCTACAGCCGGCTCTACGGGCGCAGACTGCTGCTGCGGCGCCTGTTCACGCTCACCGAGGCGGAGGCGACCGCCGTGATGGCCGAGCGCCTCGGCATCGACCCGACCCGCGCCCCCGGCGCATCCACCCGGGTCACCCTGCGCACCCGCCTCGTGGCCTCCCTGCTCGGTGCCGGGGGCCGCCCCGACCGCACCTCGCGGGTCCGGCTGCCGGTGCGCAAGGTCTACACCCGGCTCTTCTCGCCGAGTTCGGCCACCTACAGCCCGCCGTTCTTCAAGAACTTCCTGCGTCTGGACGTCACCTCCGAGGCGGTCCGGCTGCGCTGCTTCGCGGCGACCGGCAATCTGCGCCAGGAACTCGACCCGCCCGTCGAGGACGAGGTGACCATCCCTCTGGTGTGACGCCCCCGCGACGGCAGGAGGCCCCCCTCGCACACGAGGGGGGCCTCCTGCCGTCGCGGCCGGCGCGGGCGCGCCGCCGAGGGGGTCAGCGCACGGTTGCGGCGGACGCCTCTTCCACCAGGTCGGTGACCGCACCGGGGTGCGAGACGGACACGGCGTGCGAGGCCTTGATCTCGACGCTGTGGGAGTGGGCGCGCTTCGCCATGAAGCGCTGGGCGGCGGCCGGGATGTTCTTGTCCTGGGTGGTGATGAGGTCCCAGGAGGGGATCGTCTTCCAGGCGGCCTCGGTGGCCTTCTCGTCGAGGGCGGAGGCGGCTATGGGGCGCTGGGTGGCAGCCATGAGGGCCGCCGTGGCGCGCGGTACGTCGGCGGCGAACTGGTCGTGGAACTTGGCGGGGTCGATGTACAGGTCGGTGCCCGTGCCGCCGCCCTCCAGCGGGAAGGGGACCTTGTTCAGGGTGGCGCCGAGCGTGCTGCCGGGGAACTTGCCGGCCAGCTCGGAGGCGCTCTCGCCCTTGGCCGGTGAGAAGGCGGCGATGTAGACGAGCGCCTTCACGTTCGGGTCGTGGTCGGCGGCCTGGCTGATGACGGCGCCGCCGTAGGAGTGACCGACCAGGAAGACCGGGCCCTTGACGCTCTTGAGCAGTGCGGCCAGATAGGCGGAGTCGCTGTTCAGTCCGCGCAGCGGGTTGGCGGGGGCGACCACCGGATAGCCGTCGTGCTCGAGGCGCTTGATGACGCCGTTCCAGCTGGAGGCGTCGGCGAAGGCGCCGTGGACGAGGACCACGGTCGGCTTCTTGTGCGCGGTGCTGTCGGCCGAGGCGGTCGCGGGAGCGGCACCTGCGGTGGCCGCGAGGGTCACCGTGGCCAGACCGGCGACGGACGCCAGGGCGGCGGCGTAGAGCTTGGAACGGCGGGTGAAGTGCTTCATGACTGCTGCTTCCTTGGGTGAGTGGGCGGGGCAGTGCCTCTGCGACGTCCGTTAGTAGATCACACAATCAAGTGGTGCACAACTTAGTCGCACACGACTTGATTGCTGCCCGTCGAGGTCTCTCGGCCTCTCGGTCGGGGGCGCGCCCGGTGCACGCTCTTGCGGGAGAATGATCGTTCTCGTACGGTGGGCGTCAGCGGAGAACGAGCGTTCTCCGGTGACGCCGCTGGGCGCCCTCATCCGATGGAGACGACATGGCAGACGAACCACGCCCTCCGTTCCCGCCCTTCACCCGGGAGACCGCTGTCGAGAAGGTGCGGCAGGCGGAGGACGGCTGGAACTCCCGCGACCCCGCGAAGGTCGCCCTCGCCTACACGGTCGACTCCCGCTGGCGCAACCGCGCGGAGTTCGTCGACGGCCGCGACGAGATCGTCGCCTTCCTCACCCGCAAATGGCGGCGGGAGCTGGAGTACCGCCTCATCAAGGAGCTGTGGGCCTTCGACGGCAACCGCATCGCCGTGCGCTTCGCCTACGAGTGCCACGACGACTCGGACAACTGGTTCCGGTCCTACGGCAACGAGAACTGGGAGTTCGACGACAACGGCCTGATGCGCAAGCGCTATGCGTGCATCAACGACCTGCCCATCACGCAGTCGGAGCGTCTGTACCACTGGCCGCTCGGACGGCGCCCCGACAACCACCCCGGCCTCAGCGACCTGGGCCTGTGACCACGCGCCGGCGGGCCGTCGTCTCCCCCGGCCCACGCCGGGGGAGACGACGGCCTCAGGCACCGAGTCCGGCGACCCGGGCCAGCCTTCGGTACGAGTCCACGAGCGCCGTACGGTCGTACGTGCTCGTGGTGACGAGCACCTCCTGCGCCCCGGTCTCCTTGAGCAGGTTCTCCAGCTCGTCGGCGACCTGCTCCTCGGTGCCCGCGATATGGCCGACGAGCCCGGCCTCGTAGAAGCCGCGCTCCTTGGCGGTCATCGTCAAGGACTCCACGCGCTCGGCGGGCGGCAGGGGCGGGAAGGTGCCGTGGGTCCGCGCATACGCCATCGACCACGCCTCCGGGAGCAGGACGCGGTGGGCCTCCTCGGGTGTGGCGGCGACCGCGATCGTGCCGGAGACGACGACGTACGGCTCGCTCGCCCAGGGGGAGGGCCGGAACGTCTCCCGGTAGTGCTCGATTCCCCGGAGCATCTTCTCCCGGTTCCGCAGGTCCCCGATCACCATGGGCAGCCCCGCCCGTGCGGCGATCGTCGCGCCCTCGCCCATGGCCAGTACGAAGGGCGGCACGGTCAGGCCCTCGGAGGGGCGCGCATGGACGCCGGTGGGGGAGGAGCCGCGGAACCAGCGCAGAAGTTCGTCGAGCTGGCCGGCGAAGTCGTCGGCGTCGTCCTTGTCCCGGCCCAGTGCCCTGCGCACCCCGTCGGTGAACCCGACGGAACGGCCGAGGCCCATGTCGATCCGGCCGGGGAAGAGAGCCTCCAGCACGCCGAACTGCTCGGCCACGACCAGCGGCCGGTGATTGGGCAGCTTCCCTGTCAGGTCTATGTGTTCAGGATCCCACGCAAGGGATCGGTCGCTGGCCTGAGCGCCTGCCCCACCCGCTTTTACGCTCCGCTTCAGCCACTACTGCGCCACCGATCTTGGCTGTTGGCCATTCGTGCCCCTTGGCCTCTCGTCGCGGAGGCGATGGGACGGTTCAGACAGCACTAGGCCGTGTCTGATAATTGATCTTGTGGTGGGTCGGGTGAGTTGACGGATGCAGCCTGGGGGAGCCTCCCCCTGAGTGGTGGAGCTGGCTCGGCGGCGGCTCGGCGGCGGGGCGGACCTGCAGGTGGCTGACCTCGGCGGCCTACTTCCTTAAGGAACGGAATGCAGGCGGCGGCCGATGCCAATCTTGGAATGGCGTGTCGAGTTGCCGTCACCAAAGGGAGATGGTCAGGCATCAATCTGAGGAGATCGATCCTCATTCACTTCATCGGATTGCCGAGGTGACGCGGCTCACGGCAGTCACGCCATGCGTGACCTGTGGCCCCGAGGTGTAAATCTTTGGGTGTGTTTGCCCCCGTATCCGCCGCTCTCCCGCGGGCCTCGATGAGAGCGGCGGCGTCACATCATCGCAGCCCTCAGGAAATCGTGATCTGCATCAACTCTCGTAATCGATCACCAGAGCATGCGTAGCCTCTTGCTGCCAGCGATGCAGTTCGAAATCTTCGTGCAGCGGGTGCGCCGCGTACTCCTGGTAGGCGTCGTCGTTGTCGAACACCATGGATATTCCGTAGTCCAGAGGATTGTTCGGCCTCAGGCGGAATGCTCGAAATTCTTTCACTGTGGGGATCTTGGTCAGTTGACGCTCTGCGTCACGCATGAATGTCTCGGCCGGCTCCGAGCCCGCCTCATGCCGCAGGCTGAAAACGACCATGTGGTGAATGCGCGGCTGGTCCATTACCTCGCCTCTCCTGTGCTGTAAAAAATGCCGCCGAAGGTGTCTGTGGTTGGTCATGTGGTCGCGACTGCGGTGCTGATCACCACGCGGAGCCATGCCGTCGAACAGGCGGAGGCGCCGCCACCGACCGGTGCCTTGTACACAGCCGGTACGGGGACGACGCCCCCGCCCGGGACGCCAGAGGTTCAGCGGCAGATCAGTAGCCGGCGGTCAGGGCGCCGTCGATGGCGAGAGCAGCACCGGTGATGAAGGGGCTGTCGTCGCTGATCAGGAAGGCTGCGAATGCGGCGATCTCCGACTCGTCGGCGGCCCGGCCGGTGGGCTGCTGGCTGAGAAGGGCGTGCGCGGCCTCCGGGTTGCTTGCGGTGAAACCCTGCCACAGCGGGGTGTTCACCAGCCCCGTCACCAGGGCGTTGACGCGCACGCCTTCCTTGGCGGCGCCGAGCGCCGTGGAGCGAGTGAGGCCCACGACACCGTGCTTGGCCGCAGCGTATGCCGGAGCTCCGGGGTCACCGACGACGCCGACGACGGAGGCGTTGTTGACGATGGAGCCGCCGCCGCTGGCCACGATCGCCGGAATCTCGTGCTTGAGGCTGTAGAAGACGCTGGTCAGGTTGAGGGCGATCACGTTGTCCCAGAAGGGGGCGTCGATGTCCCGGAGGGCTCCCTGGCTGTTGCCGCCGCCGGCGTTGTTGAAGGCACCGTGGAGGCCTCCGAACTCCTTGACGGCGACATCGACCAGGTGGGCGACTTCTTCCTCGACGGTCACGTCTGTCGGGACGAACAGGGCCGTGCCGCCCTCGGCCGTGATCGCTGCCGCAGTCGCTTCGCCGCGCTCCTTGTCGCGGGCCCCGATGAGTACCGTTGCCCCCTCGGACGCTGCGCGCTTTGCGAAGGCTGCGCCCATGCCAGAGGAACCTCCGGTGACCAGGACGACCTTGGACTGCAGACGGTTGGACATGTGTTTCCTTTCGTTGCCCGGCACGGCAGAAGCCAGGAGGTGCCGGGAAGCGTGATTGTGGGCGCGCGGAGTTGGGTTCCGCAGGATCTGAGGTCCCGCTCGTTCGAACGATCGGGGGTTTCGGTCAGGCCGCTGTGGTGCGACCCGATCGCGGCCTCTGAGCACGGGAGTTCTGCCAGGCAGCGGTCAGTGGACGGGAACCGGCTGCTCCAGGGCTTCTGCCTCGGCGGAAGGTCCGCTGTGTTCAGGGCGGGGGGTGTTGATCGCGAAGAAGGAGAACAGCGCGGCCAGGGCCAGGAATCCGGCTGCCCACCAGAATCCGATGCTGAAGCCGTGGACCAGGGCGGCATCGGTCGCCGCCTTGCCGTGTCCGTGGTGGGAGGCGAGGTAGGCCGCGGTGGAACTGGCGGCGATGGTGTTCAGCAGCGCGGTACCGATCGAGCCGCCGACCTGCTGGGAGGTGCCGACCATGGCGGAGGCGACGCCCGCGTCCTGTGGGGCCACTCCGTGTGTCCCGAGGCTGATGGCAGGCATGAAGGCGGTGCCGATGCCAAGGCCGGTGATGACCTCAGCCACTGCGAGCAGCCCGAACGAACTGTCCTTGTCCAGCAGGGCAAGCATGAGGACACCGATTCCGCTGACGAGGTAGCCGGCGGCCATCAGCAGTCCGGGGCGCATGCGGGCAGACAGCCGGGTGCCGAGGGCCATGGAGCCGGTGCCCTGTGCGACGCCAAGCGGCACGAAGGCGAAGCCGGCCGCGATCGGCGAGTAGCCCTTGACGAGCTGCAGGTAGTAGCTGAGGAAGAGGAACATGCTGAACATGCTCATCACGCCGAAGGCGACGGAGAGGTAGGCGCCGGCCCGGTTGCGTTCGCTGAGCACGTGCAGGGGGAGAATAGGGAATTTGATCTTGCTCTGTGTGATCAGGAAGACGAGCAGCAGCACCACACCGGCAGCGAGCATGGCGAGAGTCAGGCCGGAGCCCCACCCGCGGCTCTCGGCTTCGGAGAAGCCGAACACCAGGGCGACTACGCCCAGGGTGGCGAGGACGGCGCCGGGTATGTCGATGCGACTGTGGTCAACCTCGTTGGGGATGTCGTGGACCACGGTGAGGGCGCCGATGATGCCGGCGACGGCGAACGGGATGTTGACGAACATCGCCCAGCGCCAGTTCAGGTACTCGGTGAGGATCCCGCCAAGGGCCAAGCCCACGACGCCGCCCGCGGTGGCGATGGCGCCGTATATTCCGAACGCCTTGTGCCGTTCCTTGGAGTCGGTGAAGGTCAGCGAGATCAGGGCGAGAGAGGCGGGGGCGAGCAGCGCGCCGAAGACGCCCTGTCCGGCTCGCGCGACCAGCAGGACACCGAGGTTGCCCGCGGCCCCGCCCAGCGCGGAGGCCAGTGCGAAGCCGACCAGGCCGATGATGAAGGTCCGCTTGCGACCCAGCATGTCGCCCAGGCGGCCGCCCACGATGAGCAAGCCGCCGAAGGCCAGGCCGTAGGCGGTGATGACCCATTGGCGGCCGCCGTCGGAGAAGTGCAGCGCCTGCTGTGCGGAGGGCAGCGCGATGTTCATCACCGCGCTGTCCAGGAACACCATCAGCTGGGCGACGGAAATGAACAGCAAGGCCGCCCAGCGGCGCGGATTCGGATGGGGGGTAGCAGACATGGGTGTGGCGTTCTCTCGTGCAAGTGGAGACAGGGAAGCGGACTTTGGGGCGCGGCGTCGTGTGATGTCGCCGTCGGCGATCGCTAGGTCCGGTCGGCCTATGCCGTGGTAAAGGCGTAGGAACGCTTGGGGTTCAGCCCGGTCTGCAGGCGTGAATGCGCGCAGACCCGGGGCTGGTGCAACGGTGCCCGGAGCGGTGGGTGCGTGTGGGTGGGCCGGGGCCCTTGTGAGCTAGTGCAGCGGCTGGCAGCAGGCGGAGACCGCTGTCAGCGGCATGCGAGCCGTTCGTGAACCGGCTGGCTGCCTGACGGTTCGGGGCGCTGCGGTCTCAGGAGGTGAAGTCCAGGCGCAGCCGGGGAAGTTCGAGTTCGGCGATGAACCACGAGCCGTCGACCTTGACGAAGCGTGCGTGGTAGTGACCGAAACCGTGCATCGCCTTGAAGGGGAATGCCTCGGACACCTCGGCGTTCTCAGGCTTGGTGATGATGTCCTCCATCGCCCAGATTCCCCGCGCTGATGTGGGCGACTCCACGTCGATCTCATCCGAGAACAGGTGGTGGATCAGGACGGTGCCCGGTCCACCGGCGGCGCCGACTGCTGCCACGATCTGTTCGCGGCCCTCCATCCGCACCCACGCCGAGCCATCCAGCTGGTAGGGAGTGAAGGTGCCGTCCGGAGTGAACAGGGACGCCAGTTCCTGCCACTGCTGGTGGTCTGCGTGTCGGACGTAGCGCGCCATAACGCGGCGCACAGCCTCGATGATGCTCAGACGCTCGACGGCGTCCATGATCGATCACCTTCCGCTTCGTCGAGTCTTGTCGGCCGGCTCGCCCCCGTGGAGCTCGGCAGTCGCCTGGCCCGGCACCCGGCCGCAGTAGCTTCCCGAGCCCAATCGGACCGGGTGGTCACATTGACCGTAACACGGAAGCGGACCGGGCGGTCATGTTCTGCATCACAACCTGACCGTACGGTCACGTTCGGCGGTCGCCGCGCATGACTGCCTGGTCGCATTGGCTTTCCATAAGGTGACCAATAGGTCCGCTTGTTCTACACTCACCGACGAAAGAAGGGACGGCACCATGACGGAGCCTGCAGCGAGACCCATGCGCAGCGACGCCGGCTGCCACATGTGAAGCTTTCAGCGAGTGCGGCCCGGGTGTTCCGCTGGACGAGATCGCACGCCGGGCAGGCCTTGGCAACGCCACCCTCTACCGGCACTTCGCCGGCCGCCGGGAACTCATCCGCACGGTCACGCTGTCACTGCTCTCCCGAACTGCCGAGCAGGCCGAGGCCGCCCTGGCCGAGGAGCCCACCCCCTTCGAAGCCGTGCGCCGCTTCGTGCATCGAGCGGTCGACGAGAACTTCGCGGCGCTGTGCCCGATCCTCGCCGACTGCCCCGGTGTGCAGGACCCGGAGGTCCTCAAGGCGATCGCACATCTCACGCATGTGATCTCAGCTCTTTTCGAGGCCGCCCAGCGTTCGGGACGGGTTCGGCTTGACGTCTCCGCCGGCGAGCTGGCGGCCGCTGTCAGTCAGCTCGCTCGGCCTCTGCCTGGCCGTGCTCTCAACAGCCGAGACCCCGTGGTCCACCGGTAGCTGGAGTTGCTCTTCGACGGACTCGCCACGCCCCGCTGCACACGCTAGGCCGGTGCGGCAGCCCCTGTCGGACATTCCGGAAGGCCGCCCACCGGGTCGCGCTGAGTCCCGGGCCGCGGGCACCGGCGGTGGACGTGGCTCGACCATGAGGGCAAGAAGCTGACCGTAAGGTCCGTTAAACTGCACTCGCTCGGACCGAGGAGGAGCTATGGCGGATCAGGCAGCGATCAGGCCGATGCGAAGTGACGCCGTGCGCACCAGAAAGCTCCTGGTCACCGCAGCCGCCGAGGCATTCGCCGAACAGGGCACCGAGGTCTCCGTCTCGGAGATCGCAGAGCGGGCCGGTATCGGCAAGGGGACGGTGTTTCGGCACTTCACCACCAAGGACGACCTGCTGGCGGCAATCGTCACCGAGAAAATGTATCGCCTTGCTGAGACCGGCGAGCGTCTGATGCACGTGGAGGACCCGGCCGAAGCACTGTGCGATTTCATGAGCGCCGCCATCGAACTACAGGTCGAGGACCGCGCCTTCTGCCAAGTCGTTCACGGCGTCGCCAACGAACATCCCGAGGTGCACAGGAGCCAGGAAAATCTGGAGAGTGTCACCGAGACGCTCACCGACCGCGCGCGCCGGCACGGCGCCATTCGCGAAGACATCACCGGCCAGGACATTCTGCTGCTGATGAGCGGCATCTACCTGACGGCGTCCCGCCTGCAGGACACCCAGCCGCACCTGTGGCAACGGTATCTGCGCCTTGTCTTCGACGGCATGCAAGCTGCCGACTTCCCGACGCTACCGGGCCCACCGCCCCACGCCGGGGCCGTATCGTCCTCGCTCTAACGCGGTTGCGGCGACTTTGGCGCTGTGATGTGATCCGCCGCCCCGGCCCTGGTGCAGGAGCCGTGAGTGGCCTTGAGTGTGCAGGTGGTAGTGGCCAGTCGCACGGTGTGCTGCAGGGCCTCGGTCCCGTCGTTCGCCTCGCGGGTGCGCGAACGGTCGAGTACGGAGATACGGGTCTGTGCGGTCACGGCGCTCACAAGGGCTTCAACGCCCGCAGCGGCGGGTGATTCCCGGCGGTCGTCGCCTCAGCCGCCGGAGACGTTGGCGGTGATGAGGCGCAGGAGCTGCCCGGCCTGCACCTCCTGCTCGCGGGTCAGGCCCATGGCGTCGCCGATGGCGGGAGGGATCGTCCGCGCCCGGTCCCGCAGCCGGGCCCCGGCGTCGGTCAGCCGGATGGCGACGGAGCGTTCGTCCTCCGGGCGTCGCTCGCGCCTGAGCAGACCGCTCGACTCCAGCCGCTTCAGGAGGGGTGAGAGAGTGCTGGACTCCAGTTGAAGCGCCTGGCCCAGATCGCGTACGGAGATCGAGTCCTGGTCCCACAGCACGAGCATCACCAGGTACTGGGGGTAGGTGAGGCCGAGTTCGTCGAGCAGGGGCCGGTAGCGTGCGGTGACGGCGCGGGAGGCCGCGTACAGGGCGAAGCAGAGCTGGTCGTCCAGGAGCAGGGAGACGTCCTCGGCCGGTGCGGCCCCAGGTGCGCCCACGGTGTCGTTCCCTGTTTCCGTGCTCTGCTGCATGGCCGTCTCCACCCTGGCGTTCACGTCCTCACCGATTCTATAGAGCGCGAATTGGTTGTGAACCACTCAATAGGGTCCTACGGCGCCGGATGCGCGACCGCGCCGACGGGCTGCTCCTCGGCGTACCCCGCGCGAGGAGCAGCCCGTCGGCGCGTGCCGGTTCAGCCGACGTGAACCCTCGGTCGCCGCTTGCGGTCGGCCTCCGCCTCGCGCAGCACCTCCCGGGTGACCGGGGCGACCTCGCCCTGGCCGAAGAGGAAGAAGCGCAGGAAGTTGGCGAACGGGCTGCCCTCGGTCCACTCGAAGTAGATGTGCGGGATGCAGCCCGTGGCGTCGCGGACGTGGAGCATCAGGGCGGCGAGGGCGTTGGGGATGGAGGACGACTCCAGGGTGAGCACGCGGTAGCGGTCGTGCAGGACCTCACCGCGTACGGTCAGCCCCGCCTCGAACTCCGAGGGGTCGGTGACGGTCACCTCCACGAAGACGAAGTCGTCCTGGGGGGTGATGTCGTTGTCGGCGCGGATCTGCTCGATCTTGTGGCGGTACTCGGCGGCGTCCCGCTCGCCGGGCTCGTTGGCGATGAACCGGATCTTGCGGCTGGCGATGTCCCGCACGAACCGTTCCGCCATGTCGTCCAGGGTCACGCTGGTCACGCGGAGCTCGAAGGACCGGGCGAGGCGGGACAGCAGCGAGACGAGGATGATCCCGGCGATGAAGCAGGCACCGATCTTCACACCGTCCGGCCGCTCGATCACGTTGACGACCGTGGTGTAGAGGAACACCGCGGATATCACCGCGAACGCGATGGTCCAGTTGCGCTGGCGGGCCTTGCGGGAGGCGATGGTCACCGCGATCGCCGCGGAGCTGATCAGCACCAGCACACCGGTGGCGTAGGCGCCGCCCTGGGCGTCCACATTGGCGTCGAAGATCCAGGTGACGAGGAACGCGACCAGGGTGAAGACCATGACCATGGGCCGCACGGCGCGGGCCCAGTGCGGGGCCATGCCGTAACGGGGCAGATAGCGCGGCATGAGGTTCAGCAGACCGGCCATGGCGGAGGCGCCCGCGAACCACAGGATCGCGATGGTCGATATGTCGTAGACCGTCCCGAATCCGCCGCCCAAATACTGGTGCGCCAGATACGCCAGCGCGCGCCCGTTGGCCTGGCCGCCGGCCTTGAACTCCTTCTCCGGGATCAGTAGCGTCGTGATGAAGCTGGTCGCGATCAGGAAGCCGCTCATGATCAGCGCGGCGGTCGTGAGCAGCTTCTTCGTGTCCCGGATCCGGCCGGTGGGCTTCTCCTCGGTGTCGTCCGCGTCGCCCTGCACATGGGGCATGACGGCGACACCGGTCTCGAAGCCGGACAGGCCGAGCGCCAGCTTCGGGAACACGAGCAGTGCCAGGCCGACCATCACGAAGACATTGCCGTGCTCGGCGGTCAGGGCGCCGGTCCAGTCGGTGACCACATGCCCGGCGGTGACGACGTGCCACAGGCCCACGGCGACGACTACGGCGTTGAGGACGAGGTAGATGCCGACGAGGGCGACCGCGACCCCGATCGCCTCCAGGAAGCCCTTGAGGAACACCGCGCCCAGCAGTGCCACCAGCAGCAGGGTGATCAGTACCTGGTGGCCGTGGAGGACGCCGGTGAGGTGGGGGTTCTCCACGAGGTGAGTGGAGGCGTCGGCGGCGGAGAGGGTGATGGTGATCAGGAAGTCGGTGGCGGCGAAGCCGAGCAGGGTCAGGACGAAGAGCTTGCCCTGCCAGAAGGAGAGCAGGCGCTCCAGCATGGCGATGGAGCCCTCGCCGTGCGGACTCTCCTCGGCGACGCGGCGGTAGACGGGCAGGGCGCCGGCCAGGGTGACGATCACCAGCACGATGGTGGCGATGGGGGAGAGCAGACCGGCGGCGAGCGCGGCGATGCCGGGCTGGTAGCCGAGGGTGGAGAAGTAGTCGACACCGGTCAGGCACATCACCCGCCACCAACGCTGCCCCTTGTGCACGGGTGCGGGCTGCTCGGGCTGGGCGGCCGTAGGAGTGGAGCCCTTGCCCATGTCGGACAGCCCCTCCAGCATCCACGCCCGCAATCGGCTCGCAGGTGGGTGTTCGGTGGTGGCCATCGGCGTGCTCTCCTGGTGTGCGGCTCGGTCGGTGAATCGGCCATCACACGGACGGCTGCACCAGCGTAAGCAGAGAGTGACGTCTCGGCCCACGGTTGGCGCGGGCTGCGGCGTCAAGCTTGCGTTAAAAACGGCCGGACCGACGTCAACGGGGAATCAAACCGACATCAGGGACGTATCAAAGGGCTGGGTTCGGCGGTCCGAATGTGGCACAGGGCACAGGAGGGCGGTCCGCGCACTCTGCGAACACACAGCGTCATGTCGACGCGGCCCTGGCGGCCGTCGGGCCGCGGCGACCGCCGGCCCCGTCAAGGCGCTGTCAATCCCGGCTGAGAGAACATCAGAGGTGCATCAACGCCGATCGTTCCTGACCGGATGCGGCCACAGACTGGGGCGGTATCAGGGGCGGGCGCTTCTCTGTGGTCGACGTGAGAAGGACCGTGACGGGTCATGGCCGGCACGGCACGGAGGCCGCAGGGAACCACGGCGCACAGCCGCGGCACCAGGCGCCCGCCCCGCCCGAGGGGGGTATCGGTCCGCGATCCGAAGGACAGCGGCGGACCGGACGGCCGGAGGCTTCGTCTCCGCCGTGAGACCGTGACCGCGCGGGCCGCTCTGCGCAGCCGCGATAGGGTCACCCGTGCCCGTGAGGCCGCGCTTCCAGCGCGCGGTCACGGTCTCACTCGTCGCCTTCCTCCCCCTGCTGCTGCGCCGGGGCCCGGCCACGTCAAAGCGGTGTCAGGTTCCCCGTGGGCCGCGCCAAGGATCCGCCGACGACGGTGCCGGCCGGCCGCGGAAGGACTTCCGTGGGAGCAGAGAACACAAGAAGTCACCTTGGCCCGCAGGGGTGTTGAGCCGACGATGCGGCTGCCGCCAGCGTTCCGGCGACCGCACCCACAGGGGCCCCGTCACAGGAGGTGGCCCATGAGTACCCGCACAGCCCTCGAAAGGCTGCACGGCTTCCAGCCGATCCGCGGCCCCGCGGCCGCCTGGCCGGTACGTGACCGGCTCGCCCTACTATCCGGGCCGACTCATGCCCACCCCCGGCCCCGGGCCCGTACCACCGCTCCAGGCGCGACTGGTCGCGGTGACACTGGCCGACCAGACGGGCGCCGCACTCGACGCGGCGGGACCGCCGCACGAGGGCTGACGCATACGGCGGCCCGAGGCTCCCCGAGCCACGGGCCGCTCAGCCGGTTCCGGCACCACCGCCGTTGTGCCGGAACCGACGACTTCGATGCCGCTACTCCAGCCCCGACACCTTGAACACGGTCAGAGCGGTCTCACGGTCGACCCGCTGCTGGACGCGGCGCAGCGCGGTCTCCCCGCACATCAGGCAGCCCATCTCCGCCGATGTGCGCGCGTCCTCGTGCAGCCGGTGCCACAAGTCGGGGTTGTTCACCAGCACCTGGGGATCGAGCTCGACCCGCCCGCCGAACGCGTCCCGGAGCACCAGCCGCTGGGAGACGCCGTCCAGACAGCGCACCGACACCAGCAGATCGGTGCGGACCCGCTGCGTACGCAGCAGTCCGCGCGAGGCCAGCCACCCCTCGCCCGCGGTGACCCGCCGCGGGCACAGCACCACGAACAGCAGCAGGGACAGCGCGCACCACAGCGCGGTGCGCCCAGGAGTCGCTGTGCCGGCGCCCCAGTCGATCAGGAACAGCATCACGAGGAGCGCGGCCGCACAGCGGATCGAGCTGTGCAGCTCCTTCGTCCAGCGGCGGTCGGACAGCGCCCGCCCGGGTTCCGCCGTGGGCGCGCCGGTCACCTCGTGTCGCACGTGGTCACGCCCTTCCATACCGCCGACGGTAGACAGCGCGGAAGCCGGAGGAGAGGTGCCTTGATGGGACTCTGATGTGCCGGGCGTGCTTCTTGACGCCGTTGCAGCACTGTCGGTGTCGCCCACGTCACATCGGGCGTCAAGGCGACGTCAAGGTCGCCGGGCCCGGCGCGAAGAACGCGCAATGAGTGCACGGATCCGGCCGGAAGCGGCCAGAACCTTGGTGCACCCGCGTGTCGTCCCGCGCGCGGCCCGGGAGACCGAGCCGGAGCGGCTGTGGCAGTGGCTGCTGCAGAACCAGCGGGGTGCCGTGGTCGCCCATGCCGTACGGCGGGAGACCAACGCGGTGATCTGCCAGCTGCGCTTCCGGCTGTTCTGACTAATCCGCGTGCTCGACAGTCGCGCCTTGCCCCAGGTCACAGCGGTGTCCGTAAGAGTCCCGTCAAAGGCCTGACAGCCCCCGTAAGGGACCCGTCAACGGCAGTCGAATCCGGCCAGAAGGACGGTTTCCTCTAACCGTTCCAGTCCGATCCGAACCTCATTCCAGGAGTTCACGATGGCCGATGTGGCCTTCGTCGTCACCGTGCTCGCGGCTTTCGCGCTGGTGGCTCTCGTCGCCAAGGGGGTGACGAAGCTGTGACTGCCGAGAACATCGTCGGTCTGGTGGTGTCCGTCGCCCTGCTGGGCTATCTCGTCCTCGCCCTGATCTTCCCGGAGAGGTTCTGAGCACAGACATGGGTCCTGAACTCGCGGGCGTGCTTCAGCTGCTCGCTCTCATAGGCGCACTGGCGCTCGTCTACGTTCCCGTCGGCAACTACATGGCCCGGGTCTACTCCTCGGACAGGCACTGGCGTGTCGAGAAGTGGATCTACAAGGGCATCGGTGCCAATCCTGACGCGGAGATGCGCTGGCCGGCGTATCTGCGCGGTGTGCTGGCCTTCTCGACTGTCAGTGTCCTCTTCCTGTATTTGTTGCAGCGTCTGCAGGGTGTGCTGCCCGGTTCGCTGGGTTTCTCCGCGGTGAACCCGGCGCAGTCGTTCAACACGGCTGTGTCGTTCGTGACGAACACGAACTGGCAGTCGTACTACGGCGAGCAGACCATGGGTCACGTCGTGCAGACGGCCGGTCTGGCGGTGCAGAACTTCGTCTCCGCGGCGGTGGGTATCGCGGTCGCGGTCGCGCTGGTGCGTGGCTTCGTGCGTTCGCGCACGGGTGAGCTGGGCAACTTCTGGGCCGACCTGGTGCGTGGCACGGTGCGGATCCTGGTGCCGGGTGCGGTCATCGCCGCGGTGATCCTGGTGGCCTGTGGTGCGATCCAGAACTTCTCCGGTATCACGCGGTGGGCCAGTTCATGGGCGGCTCGCAGCAGTGGAACGGCGGCGCGGTGGCCTCGCAGGAGGCGATCAAGGAGCTGGGTACGAACGGTGGCGGTTACTTCAACGCCAACTCCGCTCACCCCTTTGAGAACCCGACTCCGTTCACGAACCTCTTCGAGATCTTCCTGCTGCTGGTGATCCCGTTCTCGCTGACCCGCACGTTCGGTGTGATGGTCGGTTCGGTGAAGCAGGGGTACGCGATCCTCGCCACGATGTTCACGATCTGGCTGGGTTTTGTCGCGCTGATGATGTGGGCGGAGTTCGCGCACCACGGGCCGGCGCTGCAGGCTGCGGGCGGGGCGATGGAGGGCAAGGAGGTCCGCTTCGGGGTCGGTGGTTCGTCGATCTTCGCGGTGTCGACCACGCTGACCTCGACCGGTGCGGTGGACTCCTTCCACTCCTCGTTCACGGGTCTGGGCGGCGGGATCACGGTGCTGAGCATGATGCTCGGCGAGATCGCGCCCGGTGGTACGGGTTCGGGCCTGTACGGCATTCTGATCATGGCGATCATCGCGGTGTTCATCGCCGGTCTGATGGTCGGCCGTACCCCGGAGTACCTGGGCAAGAAGATCGGTGCCCGGGAGATCAAGCTGGCGGCGATCTACATTCTGATCACTCCGGCTCTGGTGCTGGTGTTCGCGGCGGCCTCGATGGCGCTGCCGACCCCGCCGCACTCGATGCTCAACTCCGGCGCGCACGGTTTCTCCGAGGTGCTGTACGCGTTCACCTCGGCGGCGAACAACAACGGTTCGGCTTTCGCGGGTCTGAACGCGAACACCGACTGGTACAACACGATGACCGGTCTGGCGATGCTGCTGGGCCGCTTCCTGCCCATGGTGTTTGTCCTGGCGCTGGCGGGTTCGCTGGCGGAGCAGAAGCCGGTCCCGGTCACCGCGGGCACCCTGCGCACGGAGAAGCCGCTGTTCACGGGTCTTCTCGTGGGCGCGATCCTGATCATCACCGGTCTGACCTACTTCCCGGCTCTCGCGCTGGGTCCGCTGGCCGAGGGGCTGGCGTCATGACCACCCGTACAGAGAAGTCAGAGGACTCGATGTCCACAGCCACTCCGACCCGGGCGCCGCACAGCGATGTGCCCACCGGTCACAAGGACGAGGGCCGCGTAGGCGCGGGCCTCTTCGACCCCAAGCAGTTGGTCAGGTCGCTGCCGGACGCTTTCCGCAAGCTCGACCCGCGGGTGATGGTCAAGTCGCCTGTGATGTTCGTGGTGTGGATCGGCTCCGTTTTGACCACCGTCTTCTCCTTCAAGGACCCGGGCGACTGGTTCGGCTGGGCGATCAGTGCGTGGCTGTGGCTGACCGTCATCTTCGCGAATCTGGCGGAGGCGGTCGCCGAGGGCCGTGGCAAGGCGCAGGCGGACACCCTGCGCAAGGCCAAGACCGACACCGTCGCGCGGCGTGTGACGGGCGGCGCCGAGGAGCAGGTTCCGGGGACCGGGCTGAAGATCGGTGACCTGGTGGTCTGCGAGGCGGGCGACATCATCCCCGGTGACGGTGATGTCATCGAGGGTGTCGCGTCCGTCGACGAGTCCGCGATCACCGGTGAGTCCGCTCCCGTGATCCGTGAGTCCGGTGGTGACCGTTGCGCGGTCACCGGCGGTACGAAGGTCCTCTCGGACCGGATCGTCATCAAGATCACGACGAAGCCCGGTGAGACGTTCATCGACCGCATGATCAGCCTGGTCGAGGGCGCGGCACGGCAGAAGACGCCGAACGAGATCGCGCTGAACATCCTGCTGGCCTCGCTGACGATCGTCTTCCTCCTGGCGTGTGCGACGCTGCCGCCGTTCGCCGACTACGCCGGCACCCATCTGACGATGGTGGTGCTGGTGGCGCTGCTGGTGTGTCTGATCCCGACCACGATCGGTGCGCTGCTGTCCGCGATCGGTATCGCGGGCATGGACCGCCTGGTCCAGCGCAATGTGCTGGCCATGTCCGGTCGTGCGGTCGAGGCCGCCGGTGACGTCTCCACGCTGCTGCTGGACAAGACCGGCACGATCACGCTGGGCAACCGTCAGGCCTCCGAGTTCGTGCCCGTCCGCGGGACGACGGAGGCGGAGGTCGCCGACGCCGCGCAGCTGTCGTCGCTGGCGGACGAGACGCCCGAGGGCCGCTCGATCGTGGTGCTGGCGAAGGAGAAGTACGGGCTGCGTGAGCGGCACCAGGGCGAGCTGGCGCACGCCGAGTGGATCGCCTTCACCGCCCAGACCCGTATGTCGGGTGTGGACGTGGACGGCAGGAAGATCCGCAAGGGCGCCACGGCCTCGGTCATCGCCTGGGTCCAGGAACAGGGCGGCACCGTCGCGCAGGACGCGGGCACCATGGCCACCGGCATCTCCGAGGCCGGTGGCACCCCGCTGCTGGTCGCCGTGAACGACGAGCGCGGTGCGCGTGTCCTGGGTGTCATCCACCTCAAGGACGTCGTCAAGGACGGTATGCGGGAGCGGTTCGACGAGCTGCGCCGCATGGGTATCAAGACGGTCATGATCACGGGTGACAACCCGCTGACCGCGAAGGCCATCGCCGAAGAGGCGGGTGTGGACGACTTCCTGGCGGAGGCCACGCCCGAGGACAAGATGGCGCTGATCAAGCGGGAGCAGGCGGGCGGCAAGCTGGTCGCGATGACCGGTGACGGCACCAACGACGCTCCGGCGCTGGCGCAGGCGGATGTCGGTGTGGCGATGAACACCGGTACGTCGGCCGCCAAGGAGGCCGGCAACATGGTCGACCTCGACTCCAACCCGACCAAGCTGATCGAGATCGTGGAGATCGGCAAGCAGTTGCTGATCACGCGTGGTGCGCTGACGACGTTCTCCATCGCCAACGACGTCGCGAAGTACTTCGCGATCATCCCGGCGCTGTTCGCGGCGGTCTATCCGGGCCTGGACAAGCTGAACGTCATGCATCTGTCCTCGCCGGACTCCGCGATCCTGTCCGCGGTGATCTTCAACGCGCTGATCATCATCGCGCTGGTGCCGCTGTCCCTGCGGGGTGTGCAGTACCGGCCGGTCAGTGCGGACAAGATGCTGCGGCGCAACCTCGGGATCTACGGTCTGGGCGGGCTGATCGCCCCCTTCATCGGGATCAAGATCATCGACATGCTCATCTCCCTCATCCCCGGAATCGGCTGATCGCCATGAACAACTCGGTATCCGCCACGGCGCGGTTGCTGTGGGCGGGGCTGCGTGCCCTTCTCGTGCTGACGCTGGTGACCGGTGTCTTCTATCCGCTGGTCGTCACCGGCATCGCCCAGGGGCTGTTCCCCGGCAGGGCGAACGGCTCGCAGATCAAGGCGGACGGCAAGGTCGTCGGGTCGTCCCTGATCGGGCAGGCCTACAACCTGCCGTTGAAGAAGGGGCAGCAGACCCCGGACGCGGACCTGAAGTGGTTCCAGGGCCGGCCGGCCAACGGTCTCGGCGCGAACAGTGTGAACACCCGGTACAAGCTGCTGCTGTCGGGTGCCACCAACCTTGCCGCCGACAGCAAGACCCTGGTCAAGCAGGTGCAGGACGCCAAGGCCGCGGTCGTGAAGGACAACTCGGTGGCCGGTTACAGCGTGCAGCCCTCGCAGGTGCCCGCGGACGCGGTGACCTCCTCGGGCTCGGGTCTGGACCCGGACATCTCCACGGCCTACGCCGACCTCCAGGTCGACCGCGTCGCGGCGAAGAACCACCTGCCGCTCGCGCAGGTGGAGAAGCTGGTCAAGGACCACACGACCAGCCGCACCCTCGGCTTCATCGGTGAGCCCCGGGTGAACGTCCTGGAGCTCAACATCGCGCTCAAGGACCTCGCAGCGAAGCACTGAGGGCGCAGCATGGCCCCTACGGGAGCCGGCGGCCCGGAGTTGCTCCGAGCCGCCGGCTCCCGCCTTCTTCGTACCGGTCGACCGCCACCGGTATCGGTGATTCCGTACGAAAGGAGAGGCGCACGCCCATGAGCCGGGTGCTGGTGGTGGAGGACGACCCCCACATCGTTCGTGCCCTCGTCATCAACTTGCAGGCCCGTCGGTACGAAGTGCACGCGGCCCCTGACGGCGCGACCGCCCTGAGCCTGGCCGCGGTCCACCGGCCCGACGCGGTCCTGCTCGACCTCGGCCTGCCCGACATGGACGGAGTCAACGTCATCAGAGCGCTGCGCGGCTGGACCCGGGTGCCGATCCTGGTGCTGTCGGCCCGTCAGGCCGCAGGCGAGAAGGTGGCGGCCCTCGACGCGGGCGCCGACGACTACATCACCAAGCCGTTCGGCATGGACGAGTTGCTCGCCCGGCTGCGGGCCGCCGTCCGCCGCTCGGACCAGGGACCGCCCGCCCCCCGGACGGACCACGTCACGACCGACGACTTCACCATCGACCTGCTCGCCAAGAAGGCGGTACGCAACGGCCGTGAAGTGCGGCTCACCCCGACCGAGTGGCATCTGCTGGAGATCCTGGTCACCAACCCCGGGCGGCTGGTCACCCAGAAGTATCTGCTGCAGGAGGTCTGGGGCGTCTCGCAGAGCAGCAAGACCAACTATCTGCGGGTCTACATGGCCCAACTGCGGCGCAAACTGGAGCGGGACCCCGCGCACCCCCGCTATCTGATCACCGAGCCCGGGATGGGCTACCGCTTCGAGCAGTGATCCCCGCCCCGCTGACGCGCCCGCAGGGAGGCGTCAACAACGCGTCAGCGTCGGCCGGATCGCCGTCGGCGTCGCGTCACCGGGACTCGGAGGGCGGTGCGGACCGGCGTAGCGTCGATGCAGAGCCCCGGTCCGCCTCCCCGCGCAAGGCCGGGGCCATCAGTCACTTCACGCCGCCGGCATCGAGCCGTCACGGTCGGTAACCTCACGTCCCGGTTACGGAACCCTCAACCTCTGGTGGACGGGGAATGAGAAGGCGACGATGGGCACATGACTCTGGCCCAGCGCGCCCTGGAGCGACTCACGGTCTGGCCCGACCTCACGGCGGAGCCGGCCAGTTGCGGCACCGGGCGGGCTCTCCGCTCCCGGTACAGCGAGATCGTCCACTTCCACACGGACCACGAGGCGGACCTGCATCTGACCAGCGGCGCCATACGGCGCTTCTCCGGCGACCTCGCCGGATCGACAGCCATCCGCATGGTGCCCGGCTCGCGCTGGGTGACCGTCCGCCTGGACTGTGACACCGATGTCGACCTGCTGTTGAGCCTGGTCAGCGCGGCGCTGCACGCCCACCAGGCCCGTCCCCCGGCGGAGGCCCTTGTTCGCGAGACATGCAACTTCCGTCGTGTCACAGTGCTCCCCCGCGCGCGGCAGGGCGCCTGCGGCTGAACCACCGCCGATGGAGGCCCTGTTCGGCGATCTGCGCCCGGCCGGCACGTTTCGGGCGTGAGCGTCGCGGAGACGAAGGGGAGTGGCACTCAGGGAGCCGTCCCTCCCTGCCCGGTGGCGCGCCGCCGGGCGGCGTCGATCTCCGCGTACGTCCGGTCGCGTCCCTCCCAGTGCGAACCCTCCACCGACTTGCCGGGTTCCAGGTCCTTGTAGACCTCGAAGAAGTGGGTGATCTCCAGCCGGTCGAAGGTGGGTACGTCGCCGATGTCCTGCACGGACGCGTAGCGCGGATCGTGCGCCGGGACGCACAGGACCTTCTCGTCGGGACCCTTCTCGTCCTTCATCACGAACATGCCGACGGCACGGCACTCGATCACACAGCCGGGGAAGGTGGGGTCGCCCACCAGGACGAGGGCGTCGAGCGGGTCGCCGTCCCGGCCCAGGGTGTGGTCGATATAGCCGTAGTCGGCCGGGTACTTGGTGGACGTGAACAGCATCCGGTCCAGGCGGAGGCGGTGCAGTTCGTGGTCCATCTCGTACTTGTTGCGCGAACCCTGCGGGATCTCCACGATCACGTCGAATTCCACGACGGCCTCCTTGCCGGGCGGCCCGTGAAGCACGGATCTGTCCTTCCAGTCTGCCCCGCGGCCCCGGGCCCGACATCGGGACCGGGCGGCGACGGGGGAGGGCACGGTGATCGTGTAGGAGAGCGGAGGCCGGGTACCCGTGGACGCCGGCCGCCCATGTACCGCGGAAGGAGGGCCGGACGGTGCCCAGCATGCCCGAGGACGAGGCACGGCGACGGTTCACGGACGCCCGGGTGGCGTGTCTTGCGACCGTGGACTCCGCGGGACGGCCCCACCTCGTGCCGGTGGTGTTCGCACGGCGCGGCGACGACGGCATCGTCATGGCCGTCGACCACAAGCCCAAGCAGTCCCGCCGGTTGCAGCGGCTGCGCAACATCGCCGTCCAGCCGGTCGTCTGTCTGCTCGCGGACGAGTACGACGAGGAGTGGGAGCGGCTGTGGTGGGTACGGGCCGACGGAGGTGCGCGGATACTGCCGCCCGGCGCGCCCACGGCGCAGGACCGCGAGGAGTACGAGGCGGCCCTGTCCCTGCTGGCCCGGAAGTACCCCCAGTACCGGGAGATGCCGCCGGACGGACCGGTGACCGTGGTCGCCGTCCGCCGCTGGACCGGCTGGCGTGCCGCCGCCGAGCCGGACCCGGCCGGGTGAGGAGGCGGCGTACGCAGATGAGACCATCCGGGAGGATCCCATGAGCAGGCAGGTACGTGACGTGATGTCGCGGGGCGCGGTCGCCGTCGAACCGATGACCTCGGTGGCCCGGGTGGCCCGTCTGATGCGCGAGCAGGACGTCGGGGACGTCCTGGTGACCTACGACCGCGATCTGTTCGGCGTGCTCACCGACCGCGACATCGTGGTCAGGGCCGTCGCCGGGGACCGCGACCCGAACACCGTGACCGCGGGCTCGGTGTGCACCCGTCCGCCCGTGATCACCCTCTCGCCCGACGACACCACCGACCACGCGGTCGAGCTGATGCGCCGGCACGCCGTGCGCAGGCTCCCCGTCGTCGAGAGCGGCGGGTGCCCGGTCGGCATCGTCAGTCTCGGCGACCTCGCCGCCACGGAGGACCCGCGGTCCGCCCTCGCGGACATCAGCAGGGCCGAGCCGAACTGCTGAGACCGGCGCCTCACAGCCGGGTGTCGGGTCCGGTCCGCTCGTCGATCGTGGTGTCCCGCCGTATCCGCGCCGGTCGCGTGCCGTGCCGGTGCGTCGCCGCGGACACCGCGGTGGCCAGGCCCAGGCAGAACAGCAGCGCCAGGGCGAGGCCGGAGGCGAACACGGCAAGAGTGTTGATCGTGGCGATGTGGTGATCGAGCACGGACACGGTGTAGTCGGGGCCGCCGGTGAGGTTGCCTGCGATCGCCAGAGCGGTGAAGGCGACGGTGGCCGCGAGAAGAAGCAGTCCGAGGAACAGCATCCGAGTCATCTCCTCCGGAAGTAGCGGCACCGCCCGGGTACCCGCCCTGACCGGGACGAGACTGCGGGCGGGGCAGTTCCCCGGCCGCGCGTCGCCGTCACGCCCGGCAAGGGGCCCCGGCCTCACAGTGGCGTGTGGCCGGCGGTCAGCAGATAGGTGCCGTAGGCCACGGAGGCGACGGCGAGGGTGGCCCCGACCAGCAGGGCGTGTTTCGGGCGCAGCCGCCAGCTGCGCGCGAGGCCACGTGCGAGCGGGATCAGCAGGGGGAAGGCGGGCAGCAGGAAGCGCGGCTTCGAGGCGTACGGGCCCGAGCCGCCGATCGTGATCAGCACGAGCACGCCCGCGAAGACGATCAGCGCCAGCGGGGCGCCGTCGAGGCACAGCAGACAGAACAGCAGGACGGCCGCCACGACGATGACCAGCGCCAGCGGGTAGACGGCCCGGCCGCCGTGGGCGAGCAGTGACTTGAGGAAGTGCAGGGAGCCGACACCGAAGTCGAAGCGGGAGTCCCAGGCGCGCTGCACCGTGAAGTAGCCGCCGAACAGATCACCCGTATGCGCACCCACCCACAGGACGAAGCCCACCCAGCCGAGGGGCGCGATCGCGGTGCCGACCCACAGCCCGAGGGGCACCCGGCCGCGCCGTCTGACGATCTCCTGGATCGCCACGGCACCCACCGCCGCGGCCACGGCGAAGCCCGTGGGCCGCGACAGCCCGGCCAGCGCGGCCAGCACACCGGCCCACAGCCAGCGTCTGGTGAGCACCGCGTACAGGGACCAGGCGGCCAGCGCGGTGAGCACGGGCTCCGTGTAGGCGATGTCGAGGACGACGGAGTGCGGCATCGCGGCCCACACCCCGACGAGTGCGGTGGCGACCGCGCGGCCGTACAGGCGGTAGCCGATCGTGTAGATGCCGTACGCGGCCACCGCCGAGGCGGTCCAGGCGATCAGCAGGGCGGCGGCGCCCGGACTGATGGGCAGGACGGTATACACGACACGGATGAGTGCCGGATACAGCGGGAAGAACGCCCAGTCACGCTGCACGGCGCCGGTGGTGGCCAGGACATGGGTCTGGGTGCCGTAGCCGTGCTGGGCGATGTGCAGATACCAGCGGGAGTCCCACGAGTGCGCCAGACCCTTGAGCAGCGGATGGCCCATGTAGTGGTTCGCCAGGGCGATCGCCGCGAGTCCCGTGAGACGTATGGCGGCGAACAGGGCGAGGGCCGGTGCGGCACCAGGCAGGAGCCGGGTTCGGAAGGGAAGGCGGACGCGACGGTCTGTGCTCCCCGCCCGGGTTTGGGCGGCAGGGGCGGGCGAGAGTGCGCTCACACCTTGACCCTGCGTTATCGGCATGCGGTCCGCAACGTGAGGTTTGGCCATAGGTGGGTCATATACCACCGCTGTACGAGAATCTGTCGTGACTCAGTGCTGAACGAGGTGAGTGGAGCCTCGCGGAACGGCTCGCGCCGCGCTGCGCCATCCGGGTCATGTGGCCGCTGCGCGCGCGAACTTGGGGGGGCGCGTACGCCCTCGGTGTGTGCCCCCTGGCGTCCGCGCGGCCGGTCGGCCGCGGGGGCGCGCGCTCCGGTGCCGCGGGAGCCTTCGTAGGGTGGGCCGGTGACGAACAGCAACAGGCCGGTCGCCGTCTTCGATCTCGACAACACCCTCGCGGACACCGCGCACCGGCAGCGTTTCCTGGAGCGGAAGCCGCGTGACTGGGCGGCGTTCTTCGCCGCCGCGTCGCAGGATCCGCCGCTGGCCGAGGGAGTCACGCTCGCGCTGCGGACTGCCGAGGAGTGCGAGTTGGTCTATCTGACCGGACGGCCCGCGCGCTGTCGGCGTGACACGCTCGACTGGCTCGCCGCCCACGGACTGCCCGAAGGGCGGCTGTACATGCGGTCCGACGGCGACCGCAGGCCCGCCCGTGTCACCAAGCTGGAGCTGCTCCGTGGGCTGGCCCAGGGGCGTGAGGTCCGGATGCTCGTCGATGACGACGAACTCGTCTGCCAGGACGCCGAACGGGCGGGCTTCACCGTCGTACGGGCCCGCTGGGCATCCCCCTCCGCCGCACTGAGGGACGCTCAGGAGCGGGAGGGGCGTACGTGAGAGGACCTAGCTAGTCGCCCTCCTCCAGGCGGAAGCCCACTTTGAGGCCGACCTGGTAGTCCTCGATCCGGCCGTTCTCGATCCGGCCCCTTACCTGGGTGACCTCGAACCAGTCCAGGTTGCGCAGGGTCTGTGAGGCGCGGGAGATGGCGTTGCGTACGGCCTGGTCCACGCCCTCGGGCGAGCTGCCGACGATCTCGGTGACCCGGTAGGTGTTGTTGGTCATGCGGTGCTCCTCTTCGCGTGACGGACGCATGTCACTCCACCGTGCCGTACCGGGGATCGGTCCGCGACGTAGGGCGCCCTGCAATTAGTTGCACGCGCGGCATAATGGCAATAGGAATAAAAGGCGCGCGCGTGCAATTATGGATGGCGTCCACACGGTGACCATCCCGTGCCACGCAACGAGGAGTTTTCGCGTTGACCACCCTCTTCACCCCCTACAGCCTCAGGTCGCTGACCATTCCCAACCGCATCTGGATGCCGGCGATGTGCCAGTACAGTGCGGCGCCGGAGGGCGCAGCGGTGGGGGTTCCGACGGACTGGCACTTCACCCACCTCGCCGCGCGTGCCGCCGGCGGAACCGGTTTGATCATCACCGAGGCCACGGCCGTCAGCCCCGAAGGCCGTATCACCCCCTATGACCTGGGCATCTGGAGCGACGCGCAGGTCGACGCCTTCCGGCGCATCACCGCGTTCCTGAAGACTCAGGGCACTGTTGCCGGTATCCAGCTGGCCCACGCCGGACGGAAGGCGTCCACCGAGCGCACCTGGACGGACCGCGGACGCCCGATCACGCCCGAGGAGCCTTATGGCTGGACCCCGGTCGGTCCCAGCGGCCTTCCCTTCGACGAGGCGTCGACGACCCCCGACGAGCTCACCACGGACGGCATCCGCGGCATCGTCCAGGAGTTCGCCGACGCCGCCGAGCGGGCGCTCGAGGCGGGATTCGAGGTCGCCGAGGTGCACGGCGCCCACGGCTACCTGATCCACCAGTTCCTCTCGCCCCACAGCAACCACCGCACCGACGAGTACGGCGGTTCCTTCGAGGGCCGTACCCGCTTCGCCCTGGAGGTCGTCGACGCCGTGCGCGCCGTGTGGCCCGAGGAGCTGCCGGTCTTCTTCCGTATCTCCGCCACCGACTGGCTCACGGAGAACCCCGAGGACGACCGGGAGGGCTGGACCGGGGACGACACCGTCCGGTTCGCCAAGGAACTCCACGCCCGTGGCGTGGACCTGCTGGACGTCTCCACCGGCGGCAACGTCCCCGACGCGAAGATCGTGACCGGCCCCGGCTATCAGGTCCCCTTCGCCGACCGGGTCCGCAATGAGACCGGGATGCCGGTCGCGGCCGTCGGCATGATCACCGAGCCCGCCCAGGCGCAGGAGATCATCGCCTCGGGGAAGGCGGACGCCGTCCTGCTGGCCCGTGAACTCCTCCGCAACCCGTACTGGGCGCGCCACGCCGCCCAGGAGCTCGGCGGCGAGGTCATGTCCCCCATCCAGTACCACCGCGCATAGAACCGGCACCCCGGCGCGACACCCGCGGCCCCCTCACCCAAGAGGTGAGGGGGCCGCGGGCGTCGGACCGTCGGCGTCAGCGCGCCACGCTCAACGAGAGGGCGAACCTCCCCTCCGCGTCCGTCCACCAGTGCGTCAGCTCGAGCCCGGCCGAGGAGAGTTCACGCCGGACGCCGTCCTCGCGGAACTTCGCCGACACCTCCGTGCGCAGGTCCTCCCCGTCCGCGAAGTCCACCGCCAGGTCCAGCGCGGGGATCTTCACGGTCTGGGCCGTCCGCGCACGCAGCCGCATCTCGATCCACTCGTGCTCGGCGTCCCACACCGCCACATGGTCGAACGCGTCCGGATCGAAGTCGGCCCCCAGCTCACGGTTGACCACGGCCAGCACGTTCTTGTTGAACTCGGCGGTCACGCCGGCCGCGTCGTCGTACGCCGCGACCAGCACCGACTCGTCCTTCACCAGATCGGTCCCGAGCAGCAGGGCGTCCCCGGGCGACAGCAGGGCCCGTACGGAGCCGAGGAACGCCGCCCGCTCGGCGGGCAGCAGATTGCCGATCGTGCCGCCCAGGAACGCCACGAGCCGTGGCCCGGGCGTGTCCGGCAGGGTGAACTCCGCGGTGAAGTCGGCGATCAGCGCATGGACGTCGAGCCCGGGCCGCTCCGCGATCAGCGCGTGACCCGCCTGGGTCAGCGCGCTCTCGCTGACGTCCACCGGCACATAGGTGCGCAGTGCGGTCAGTGCGTCCAGCAGATGCCGCGTCTTCTCCGAGGAGCCGGAGCCCAGCTCGACCAGCGTCCGGGCGCCGGTCGCGGCGGCGATCTCCCCGGAGCGGGTGATCAGGATCCCCCGCTCGGCGCGCGTCGGGTAGTACTCCGGCAACTCGGTGATCTTTTCGAACAACTCGCTGCCGTGCGCGTCGTAGAACCACTTCGGCGGGAGTGTCTTCGGTGCGGTCGTGAGGCCGTGCAGCACATCCGCGCGCAGCGCGGCCTCGGTGGCGTCCTCGGGCAGGGTGCGGGTGACAAGGAACGGGCTCACGGGCGGGACTCCTCGGGTGGTGCGGGTGCCATGTCGTCGCGCGGGTCCTTGAGCGGGATCAGCAGCACGTCCGTGCGGGTGGCCGACAGCAGGGTGCGATCGGGCACCTCCCGCCATCGCGGATCGTCGTCGGACGGCTCGGAGGCCACGACGACACGGTTGCCGGGTCCGGTGAGGTACCACAGGGTGTCGCCCCACGCGGTCGCGCTGATCGTCTCGCCGTCGGTGATCAGCAGATTCAGCCGGGAGCCGGGGGCCGCCGAGGCGATCTCCAGCACGGTGTCCGCCATCGCCTTCCCGTCCTCGATGCCGGCCCGCAGCCGGTTCAGCAGCAGCGCCCACACGAACGCGGAGTCGCAGCGCGCCTCCAGCGAGAGCAGCTCCACCGGCGGCAGGGAACCGGCGAGCCGGGCCATCGAGTCCGGCCATCCGCCGACGGCCCCGTTGTGGCTGAACAGCCATCTGTCCCCGGTGTAGGGCGCCGCCGCGGCCTCCAGGTCGGGGTCGCTCCGGGTCGCGTCGCGCACCGCGGCCAGGACCGCGCCGGAGCGCACGACGCGCGCCAGATCGGCGAGGGAGGCGTCGGCCCAGATGGGACCGGCCCTGCGGTAGCGCGCCGGCACGGGGTCGCCCGCGGCGTACCAGCCGATCCCGAACCCGTCGGCGTTGACACACCCGTGCTGCTGCCGCCGCGGTTCCCACGCCTGCCGGTACAGGCTGTGCGGGGGCTCCAGGAGCACTCGCCCGAGCGTCTCCTCCGGTCCCAGGTAGGCGAGATGACGGCACATCACGCGTCCCTGGCGGTACGGAAGCCCGAGAAGATCTGCCGCCGGACCGGGTAGTCCCAGTTGCGGAACGTACCCCGGCAGGCCACCGGGTCCACGGCGAACGAACCGCCCCGCAGCACCTTGTACTCGGGACCGAAGAACACCTCCGAGTACTCCTTGTACGGGAACGCCGTGAACCCCGGGTAGGGCGCGAGATCGCTCGACGTCCACTCCCACACGTCACCGATCAGCTGCCGTACGCCGAACGCGGACGCGCCCGCCGGATAGCTGCCGACCGGTGCCGGACGCAGATGGCGCTGGCCGAGGTTGGCGTGCTCGGGCGCCGGGTCGGCGTCGCCCCACGGGTAGCGCCGGGAGCGGCCCGAGGCCGGGTCGTGGCGGGCCGCCTTCTCCCACTCGGCCTCGGTGGGCAGCCGGCGCCCCGCCCAGCGCGCGTACGCGTCCGCCTCGTACCAGCACACGTGCAGAACGGGCTCGTCGGGCGGTACGACCTCGGTGACGCCGAAGCGCCGCCGCAGCCACTGGCCGCCCTCGCGGCGCCAGAACAGCGGCGCCCTGAGGTCGTGGGTGCGGACATGGGCCCAGCCCCCGGGTGTCCACCAGCGCTCGTCGTCGTAACCCCCGTCTTCGATGAACGCCTCGTAGGCGGCGTTCGTCACGGGCAGGACGTCGATGTGGAACGCCGCCACCTCCCGCTGGTGCGCGGGCCGTTCGTTGTCCAGCGCCCAGGGCTCCGCCGAGGTGCCCATGGTGAACGGCCCGGCCGGCACGAGGACTTCGGCCGGTCCCGTGTACGGCGGCGCGGGGTCCGGGTCCGGAGCGGTGAGCGCCTGCGGGCCCCGGCGTAGCTGATGGGTGATCAGCATGGTCTCGTCGTGCTGCTGTTCGTGCTGGGCGATCATGCCGAAGGCGAAGCCCGCCTCCGTCAGCCGGTGCCCCTCGAAGGGCGTGCTCTCCAGCACGTCCAGGGCCCGCCCCCGCACCTCCGCGGCATAGCGGCGGGCCTCGTCGGGCGGCAGCAGCGGCAGCGAGGGCCGCTCGGCGCGGGGGTGCTCGAAGGCGTCGTACAGCCCGTCTATCTCAGGTCGCATGGCCTCGCGTCCGGCGACCGCGCGCAGCAGCCACAGCTCCTCCTGGTTGCCGATGTGCGCGAGGTCCCAGACCAGCGGCGACATCAGCGGGGAGTGCTGGGCGGTGAGGTCGGGGTCGTCCACACAGGTGGTCAGGAGCGCGGTGCGGTCGCGCGCCGCGGTCAGCGCGTCCAGGGCGCGTTCCCGCAGCGTGCCGGGGTCGATCGGTGACCGGGCGTCGGTCATGAGTGCGTGTCCTTCCCGTGGAACAGGGTGTCGTCCCCGTCGGAACGGGTGTCGTTCCCGTCGAACCGGAGCAGCAGATCGTCGGCGGGGCAGCGGCCCCGGGCCACATAGCGGTCGATGAACTCCGCGACGGCCTCCTGAACGTCGTCGGTGGCGCCGAGCCTGGGCAGCGCGTCGGCCGCGGCCGCGAAGCAGGCGACGGCGGCCTCGCGCAGCTCCGGGTCGGCCGGCCCCTCCCGCGCGGCGGTCACCCACAGCGCGTTGCACGGCGCCGGCTGCGAGTCCGCCCGCTCGGCCAGTGGTTTGACGATCCGGTACGCGGTCTCGGCGGCCTCCGGATCGTCGAACAGCGCCGTCGTCACGGCGAGCGGCACGATCCACCCGTCGTCGCCGGGCTGTGCGTCGATCATGCGGAGCTCGAGATGTCCGCGCGGCCGGATCGGCGGGAACAGGGTCGTGAGGTGGTAGTCGAGGTCACTGCGGTCCGGCGGGTCCGAGGACCGGGTCCAGTCCCGGAACGTCAGGCCGTCCGGTACATGCCAGGGACCGGGACCACCGCGGACGCACATCACGGGCGCGTCCATCACATGCCGGGCCCAGGCGGCCCGGGGATCGCCCACGAGGGGCGGCGCGCCCGAGCGTCCCGGATCCATGGCGGCCCACAGTGACTGCCGTGTCGAGCGCCAGCCCGTGGGCCGGCCCCGGGACAGCGGGGAGTTCGCGAACGCGGCGACGAGCACCGCGCCCAGCTGATGCGCCAGCCACCAGCGCCGTCCGTGCCCCAGGGGGCCGGGCTCCTCGTACCCCGCGTCCAGGCACACCTGGACGGAGGCCGACGAGCACATCATCGACCGTCCCTCGGGGCCGGTGCGGTCGAGGTAGCACTCCATGGCGTCGTAGCGGGGCTCGCGCAGAAAGCGGCGCGGAGGGTTCCATGGGTCGTGGCCGTAGCCGCTGAGGGCGAGATCCGCCTCGGCCAGCAGGGCGCGGACCGTATCGAGATCGGCGGAGACGGACCCTATGCACTCCATGAGGGAGGCGGCGGGGGCGGAGCTGAGTTCCAGCTGGCCGCCCGGTTCGACGGTGAGGGCCGAACGCAGGGGCAGGGTCCGCAGCGCGGTGTACACCGCGCGAAGACGTTCGGGTGGTGCCGGGAGCCACGGACTGCGCAGCTCGTGGACGAACCATTCCACTTCGACACCGAGCGTACGAGGCGGTCCGGTCTTGAAACAGATGCCGCGGACCAGCGCCTCCACCTCGGCTTCGGTGACTGCGGAGCGGGGCTCCGTACAGTCACTCACCGAATCGGACATGTCGGGATCCTCCTGAGATTCCACCATGCCGCCGGCCCGGCTTTCGGGTAGGCCGGGTCGGCGTCGCTCGTCCCACCCAAGACCCTCATGGTGCATTCGCACAAGAGTGCCCAGTGGAGCTTCGCGGACTGCTTCCTCCCTGTTGCCCAGGACCGGGACGGTGATTCCCGGGGCCGGGAAACTCTGTTGCGGCGTAGGACCAGCATCGCTCACCATGCGTTCATGAGCACGACGGGGGAGATCGGCCGGGCGCCATGGGCGACCGCGCGCCAGGTGCTCACGGCGCCCACGGGGGTGGCGCCATGAGCACGCGCCTGCGGTGGATCGCGCAGCGGACACAGGAGATCGTCGAGCAGGGCGCCTACGACACGTCCGAGGGACGTACGGTGACCATCTCGGCGGCCGTGCAGGCCGCCCGCGCCGGCACGCGGGTGTACGGTCCGGGGCCGGTGGAGACACCGCCGGTGCGCCCGGTGACCACGGCGTTCGGGGTGACCGGGGAGAGCAGTCTGGAAGCCGCCCGGCGCCTGCTGGACCGTTCGGGTGAACCGGTGGCCGTCCTCAACTTCGCCTCCGCCCGGAATCCGGGCGGTGGGTTCCTGAACGGCGCGCAGGCCCAGGAGGAGTCCCTGTGCCGGGCCTCCGCGCTGTACGCGTGCGTCCGCGAGGTCCGGGAGTTCTACGACCACCACCGCACCGACCCGGACGTCTTCTACACGGACCGCGTGATCCACTCACCGGCCGTGCCGGTCTTCCGCGACGACCGCGGGCGACTGCTGGAGGCGCCGTACCGGGTGGGCTTCCTGACCGCCGCCGCGCCGAACGCGGGCGTGGTGCTGCGCCGGACGCCGGAGCGCGCGGCCGAACTGCCCCGCGCCCTTGCGGCCCGCGCCGAGCGCGTCCTGGAGACGGCGGCCGCCTGCGGCTACCGGCGCCTGGTGCTGGGCGCATGGGGCTGCGGCGTGTTCCGCAACGAGCCGGCGCAGGTGGCCGGGGCGTTCCACGGACTGCTGGTCGGCGGACGGTTCGAGGGCGTCTTCGACGAGGTGGTCTTCGCCGTGCTGGACCGCACGTCCGCTGCGACGACACGGTCCGCCTTCGAACGGGCTTTCGCGGACGTGGGCGCGGCCTGACCCGGCCCCGGCCGCCCGACCCGGCCTCTCAGCTCCAGCCGTAGCGCTCCCGCAGCCGGTGCACCACGAGGTTGAACCGCATCCGGTCCAGCGCGCAGGCCTCCCGCCGCATCCCGTCCTCGTGCAGCCGCAGCACCCGGTCCACGTCCACCCAGGAGTCACGCCCCGAGCGGTCCCAGGGGCCGCTGCCTATCGGCACCCACTCCCGGTCGCCGTCGTGCCGCTTGCTGGACAGCTGCACGGCGAGCAGGGTGTCGCCCGGCTCCCGGGCGACCACGAGCACCGGGCGGTCCTTTCCGCGCCCGTCGTTCTCCTCGAACGGCACCCAGGTCCAGACGATCTCCCCGGGGTCGGGGTCGCCGTCGTGCGCGGGGGAGTATTCGGTCCGCACCCGGCCCACGGCCCGGGGGTCGGCCTCGGTGGTCGCGGAGGGGCCGTAGCGGCCGGGAACGTCTTCATCGGTAGAGGCAGTCACGCGGCTCACGGTAGAGCCTGGCCACGGGCGGGTCCCCACCGGGTACGGCGACCTGAGGCACCGTCAGCCGGGCCCCAGGGCCGCACCGGTGGCAGGGAGTCGCCAGGACGCCACGACTCCGCCGGGTCCTCCCGCCCTACGACTGTGGCGGGTTGTCCCGGTCCCGCGGAGGCTGGAACTGGTCCCGGAGCGCGTCCGGGCCCTTGTCGGCCTGTCCGGCGGGACGGCCGGACATCGCGTCGTCGGCGGCCCGGCCGGCTGTGTCGTGGCCCTGGCCGATGCGCTCCCCGTGTCCCTTCAGCATCTGCTTGAGCTTGTCCATCATGGACATCATGACCTCCTTGCCGATCTTCCCCCTCCCTCCAGCATCGGCGCGCCACGGCGAGGGTGCATCCGCTGCGGCACCGGGCGGCGCGGCGGCCGGTCGGTGCGGGCCGGAGGACCGATCGGCGGTGCCGGGATGCGCCGGTCATGGACGCGCGATGGGATGAGCAGGACACCTCACCCGAGGGCACGGGCATGATGGCCGTCCAAGAGATCGTCGAACAAGCGTCGTGGAGGCACATATGGCCACTGCACGGGACCTGTTGACCGTCGCGCTGGACGCCGACCCCGGCCGTCGTGCCGAACCGGGTGACCTGTCGCTCGGGCTCGCGGGCGCCGAGCTGCTGGACCTCATGGATCTACGGGCCCTCACCCTCGACGGCGTGCTCATCGCGCCGAGCGACCCGCCGGTGACGGACGACCGCCTGCTGCGGGAGGCCGCGGCGGCGTTGAGGCGGCAACCGCCGTACGAGTCGGTCGAGGACTGGCTGTGGCGCCGGGGCCAGGGGCTGTCCTCGGTCTATCTGACCGCGTTCGAGGAGGAGGGCCTGCTCGCCCGGCAGCGCCGCCGCTGGCTGCCCGCCTTCACCGGCGAGGCCACCCCGGCCGACTCCCCGGCCCGCCGGCAGGCGGCGGACCGATGGGCCGCCGGGGAGCCCGTGCTCGCCACGCTCGGGGCGACCATCGGCATCCGTGACGCGCCGGAGGAGGAGGCCCCGGAGGTCACCGAGGGCGCGACGGGAACCGTGCTGGCCGCCGTCGACGACGCGATCACGGAACTGACCGCCGTACGACAGCGGCGGGCCGTCGAGAAGGCGGCCTTCGACAACATCTGGCGGGGCCCGGCGTGACCGGGGGCCGGCGAGCAGTGCCCGGCCCTCCTGCCCGGGCCCTGCCGCCACCTGTCAGGACGGTGAGGTGAGCCGGCGCCGGGGTCCTGCGGGAACCGGCGTCCCGGCCGGTCAGCGGTGTCCGAGCCGGTCAGCCTCCACGACCGCCGCGGCGAACGCCTCCGGGGCCTCCTGCGGCACGTTGTGGCCGACGCCCGGCAGCGTCCGGTGCACATACGGCCCGGAGAACTTCCCCCGGTACGCGGCGCCGTCGCCCGCGGGGGTGAACGGATCGGCCCCGCCGTCCAGCGTGACCGTGGGCACCCCGATGACGGGTCCCGTGGCGAGCTGTCGTTCCAGGGCGTCGTAGCGCGGATCGCCCGCCGCCAGCCCCAGCCGCCAGCGGTAGTTGTGGATGACGATCGCGACATAGTCCGGGTTGTCGAAGGCGGCGGCGGTGCGGTCGAAGGTGGCGTCGCTGAAGTGCCACGTCGGCGAGTTGAACGTCCAGACGAGCCTGCCCAGATCACGCCGGTACCGATCGAGGCCGAGCCGTCCCCGCTCCGTGGCGAAGTAGTACTGGTACCACCAGGCCCACTCGGCCCTGGGCGGCTGCGGTTGCCGGTTGGCCTCCCGGTCGGTGATCAGATACCCCGTCACGGAGACCAGTGCCCTGCACCGCTGCGGCCAGAGCGCGGCGACGATGTCGGCCGTCCGGGATCCCCAGTCGTAGCCGGCGAGGACGGCCTTGTCGATCCTCAGCGCGTCCATCAGGGCGATCAGGTCGAGGGCGAACACCGACTGCTGCGCGTCGCGGAACGTGGTGTCCGACAGAATGCGCGTCGTGCCGTGGCCACGGAGATAGGGGACGATCACCCGGTAGCCCCGGGCCGCCAGCAGGGGTGCCACGTCGACATAGCTGTGTATGTCGTACGGCCAGCCGTGCAGCAGTACGACGGCGGGGCCGTGAGCGGGTCCGTCCTCGGCGTGGCCGACGTCGAGGACCCCGGCCTTGGTCTGCCGCAGCCCGGCGAAGGACGTGTGGTCCTGCCGGGCCGCCGGGGGCGCGGATGGCGGCGTGGCGTGCGGGGCGGCCCCGGCGGCGGCCGCGGATGCGCCCGCGCCGGCCCATGGCGCCCCGAACGCACCGGCACCCGCGAGTCTGCCGAAACTCCTCCTGCTGAACATCCGGCACCTGCTCTCCTCAGTCGTACGGCTGCGACGGCCGTGTGCGGATCGCCCGAGTCCTCCTCCGGCCGGTGACGCGGCATCGGACGGCGGCGTACGGCCCTTCGGGTGACCCGGCAGAGACCGACGGGATCCGCCCGGCACGCGGGGCCGGAGTGGGCGGACGGGCCCGGCCACCGGGCCCTTCCTGCGGCCCTCAACGCCTTCGGGCCCCTTCGGGGTCGCGTCGGCTCGGCCTCGCCCAAGCGTCTCCCGGCGCTCGTCCGGGGTGCGCGCACAGCGGCGGGCGCCGCGATACTGAAACGAGTTCGTCACCGTCTTGACTGGTGATGCAGGTGGGGCGGCCTCACTTCGGCCACGCGCCGGGCACCTGGCCCCGGCACGCCCGGGGCGTACGGCGAGCGATCGCCGTACGCCCCGGGCCTTGAGCTGCCCTACGGGCCGATGTCTCCCGGCCTCAGCCCTCGTCCCCCTCCACCACGACCTTCTCCGGCCGCGGCGGGGTGGACCCGTTGAGTCCGGCGGGCGTGTGCGCGGGAGCGCCGTTCGCGGCTGCCCCGTCGTTCATCGACGACAGCAGCCGGCGGGCGAGACCCAGACCGGTGCCGCCCATCGTCAGGGCCTTGGCGAACACGTCGGCCATGCCGTCGGCGCCGTTGAGCAGCACCATGTTGTCGACATTGCCGAAGGCGGACGCACCGGCCTGGACGATCTCCGGCCACTTCTCGGCCAACTGCTGCGCGACCACGGCCTCCTGGTTCTCGGCGAGGGCCGCGGCACGTGCCTTGATGGCCTCCGCCTCCGCCAGACCCTGGGCGCGGGTCGCCTCGGCCTCGGCGAGACCCTTCGCCTGCGCGGCCGCCGCCTCCGCCTCACCGGTGGCACGGGTCGCCTGCGCCGCGGCGGCGCCGTGCGTCTTGGTCGCCTCCGCCTCGGCGCCCGCGGCCTGCTTCACCCGGGTCGCCTCGGCCGCCGCCGCCAGCTCGGTCTCCTTCGCCTTGGCCTGCGCGGCCGAGATCCGCGCGTCCCGCTCGGCCTCGGCCAGCGTGCGCTTCTCGTACGCCTTGGCGTCCGCGGGCTTGCGGACGTCCGCCTGGAGCTGCTGCTCGCGCCGGTGCGCCTCCAGCTCCGCGACACGGGTCTCCTGGACCACGACCTCCTGGCGGGCCGCCGCATCGGCGAGCGGACCGGCCTGACGGGCGGACGCGGCCGCCTTGTCGCGCTCGGCCTGATAGCCGGCCTGCAGGATCTCGCTGTCCCGGGTCGCCTCCGCCATCCGCGCGTACGACTGCTGCTCCGCCTCGGTGGCGAGACGATTCGCCTCCGCCTGCGCGATCCGCGCGTCCCGCTGCACCGCCGCCGCGTGCGGCATCGAGAGGTTCTGGATGTAGCCCGTCGGGTCCTCGATCTCGTGGATCTGCAGCGAGTCCACGATCAGGCCCAGCTTCTCCATTTCCGTGCCGCACGCGGCACGGGTCTGACCGGTGAGCTTCTCCCGGTCGCGGATCATGTCCTCGACCGTCAGTCCGCCGACGATCGACCGCAGATGACCCGCGAACACGTTGTGCACGCGCTCCGACATCAGCCTCTGCTGGTCGAGGAAGCGGCGGGCCGCGTTGGCGATCGACACGAAGTCGTCGCCCACCTTGAAGATGACCACGCCCCGCACCTTCAGCGGAATGCCCTGGTGGGTCACGCAGTCCACCTGCAGTTCGGTCTCGTTGAGGTCGAGCGAGAGCTTGCGCACCGCCTGCACACCCGGCATGACCAGCGTGCCGCGCCCCGTGACGATGCGGAAGCCCATGCCTTCCTCGAGACCCTCGGTCCGATGCTTCGAACCGGAGATGATCAGTGCTTCGTTGGGCTCCGCGACACGCCACATCAGCTTGAAGACCACAACGATGAAGACCAGCGCGAGGACGACAGCCCCCGCGACGACGCCGATGACCATCGGCAAACGCCCCCTTTGCCTGGTGCCGGATCGGCACCGAACGAAGGGAGTCTGCGCCTGTGCAAGACCCGGGTGAAGACGCTGACGGTTCCTTGTTGCAATCTTGATGCGAGGGCCTCACCTGCGCGGTCACGGGCTCAACTGTCGTACACCGCCTCGACGTACACGGTCCGCGGCGGCAGGTGCTCCACCACCATCACCACCGTGCCCCGCTCCATCCGGCTCCGCCCGTCCGCGGGGTACGCGAGGAAGTGCTCGGCGCCGCCACGCACACGAACGATCACTTCGCCGACCAGTCCGGGTCCGACGGAGCCGGTGACACGTCCCATCAGGCCCACCATCGACGCATCGTCCATGGCCACAGGGTACGGCCCGAACGCGGCTACGCGGCCCGCGCATCGGTGGCCGACGGGCGCGGCGGCCGGCGCTCGTGCCACCGCAGGTCCGCCTCCAACTGGGCCGCCAGCGACACCAGAAGCGGCTCGCTGTGCGCGGGGCCGAGCAACTGGGCGCCCACCGGGAGCCCTTCACCCACGAAGCCCGCGGGCACATTGACCCCGGGCCAGCCCAGCACGTTCCACGGCCAGGCGTACGGACAGGCGGCGATCATCGCGCGATCGGTGTTCCAGCCGTTCATGTGCACGAGCGTCCCGATACGCGGCGGGGGAGCGGCCGTCGTCGGCGCAAGGAGGACGTCGTACCTCGCGAACAGCGCCCCGACGCGCCGGTGCAGCACCGCCTCCGCCCGGCGCGCGGCGCGCAGCGGCGCCCCGCCGAGGAGCCGGCCCAGCCGTGCGGCGTCGCGGGTGCGCGGGTCGAGCAGCTCCGGGAAGGGGGCCTCGCGCACCCGTTCGGCCAGCCCCGCGGTCGCGCGCGGCAGAAAGGCCAGCCCGATCTGCCCGTACCGCGGCTCCGCCTCCTCCACCGTGTGCCCGAGCGCGGCCAGCCGCTCCGCGAGGGTGAGGACGCGCGCCCGGACCCGGGGGTCGAGCCGGGCGGGCACCGCGGTGAACGGCGGCTTCAGCGAGAGCGCGATCCGCAGCCGGCCCGGGTCCCGGCCCACCGCGGCCGAGACGTCGAGCGCGGGCGGGCGGTGCAGATCGCCGGGGTGGTTGCCGCTCGCCGCGTCCAGGAGCAGTGCCGCGTCCGCGACCGTCCGGGCGAGCGTGCCGTTGACCGTGATCCCCTCGAAGGACTCGGGGCGCGGCCAGGTCGAGATCCGGCCCCGCTGCGGCTTGATGCCGATCAGATGGGTCCAGCCCGCCGGGATGCGGACGGAACCCGCGCCGTCCGAGCCGAGCGCGGCAGGCACCAGGCCCGCGGCGACCGCCGCCGCGGACCCGCCGGACGAGCCGCCCGGGGTGTGGTCCGGGTGCCAGGGGTTGCGGGTGGCGCCGAAGGCGGGTCCTTCGGTGAACGGCCACTGCCCCAGCTCACAGGTGTTGGTCTTGCCGACGATCACGGCCCCGGCCGCCCGCAGCCGCCGTACCGCCTCACCGTCCTCGGCCACCGGGGGGTATGCGCCCGGGCAGCCGAACGCGGTGGGCTCGCCCGCCACGTCCATGTCGTCCTTGACCGCCAACGGCACCCCGAGCAGCGGTTTGCGCGTCCCGGCCGCGAGTTCCCGGTCGGCGGCCTCCGCCTCGGCGAGCGCGGCCTCGGCGCGCACCACCCGGAACGCGTTCAGCGAGGGCTGGGCCGTCTCGATCCGGGCCAGGGCGCGCTCGACGAGCGCACGGGAGGTCACCTCGCCGGCGGCCAGCGCGCGGGCGCACTCGGCCGCTCCGTCGATCCGGTCCGACACCATGGGCACACCTCCGCGGGCACGTCGACTACCGCACGGTAACCGGTGATCCGCCCATGTGGCATCTGTAGCCCAACTTCCGTGGGGAAAAGGCAGGTTGTGGCTGGGATCGCACCCTGGAGGACGGCCCGCGCGGCCGTTCTGCCAAGATGCGGTACGTCATGGTGCAGCTACCGAAACAGCCCGTCCCTTCGTCTCCCGCACCCCCTGCCGTGCCGACGAGCGCCGATGTGGCACGTCTGGCCGGTGTCTCGCGCGCGACCGTCTCGTACGTCCTCAACAACACCCGCGCGGTACGCATCAGCGAGCCCACGCGGCGCCGGGTCCACGAGGCCGCCGAGGAACTCGGGTACGTCCCGCACGCCGCCGCCCGGAGCCTGCGCGCGGGACACAGCCGTATGGTGCTGATGCCCGCCCCGAACGTGCCGGTGGGCGCGCTCTACAGCCAGTTCCTCAACGAACTCCAGTGGGCCCTGAGCCGTCTGGACTACACCGTCGTGCAGTACGGCAGCATCGGCCTCCAGGGCGACGAAGCCGCCCGCGCCTGGGCCGAGTTGCGGCCGGTCGCGGTCCTGGTGCCCGGCGCCGGGCTCGGCCCGCAGGGCGTGCACGTCCTCAAACGCTCCGGCGCGCGCGCAGTCCTCACCCTGGGGCCCGAACGGGTCGAGGGCGCGCACACGCTGCTCCTGGACCACGACGGAGTGGGACACAGCGCCGGGGCGCACCTGCTGGCCCGGGGCCGTCGCGGCGTCGGCGTCGTCCTGCCGCTGGAGGACGGCCTCGCGCTCTACTCCAGGCCCCGGCTGGAAGGCGTACGGCGTGCCCTGCGCGGCACCGGCGCCGTCGTCACCGAGCTGCCCCTCGCCTACGAGGAGGAGTCCGCCGCCCGGCTCGCGGCGCGCTGGCGCTCACTCGGCCTGGACGCCGTCTTCGCGTACAACGACGAGTACGCGATGCTGCTGATGCGTGCCCTGCAGGACGAGGGCGTGGACGTCCCGGGGGAGACGGCCGTGGTCGGCGCCGACGACCTCATGCTCGGCCGGCTGCTGCGGCCGAGGCTCAGCACCGTCCATATCGAACTGCCGTCCGGACGTGAGCTGGCGGAACTGGTCGATCGTGTGGTGCGCGACCCAGGTGGCGTACCGGAGGTGCACCGGGTTCTCGGCGCGCGGATTGTGCACCGCGAGTCGAGCTGACCCCCGCCGCCCTCCGCGCGGCGTCACACCGCGCGGAAGCGGCCCCGAAGTGCGGCGGAACGGCGTCACTCGCCGTTCTGGCCGGCCTTCTCCTGCTGCGCCGCGACGGCCTTGCGGACCTCGTCCATGTCGAGCTTGCGGGCCTGGCCGATCACGTCGTCGAGGGCGGCCTGCGGCAGGGCGCCCGGCTGGGCGAAGACGGCGACCTGGTCCCGGACGATCATCAGCGTCGGGATCGACTGGATGCCGAACGCCGCGGCCAGCTCCGGCTGCGCCTCGGTGTCCACCTTGCCGAAGACCAGGTCCGGGTTGCCCTCCGCGGCCTTCTCGTAGACCGGGGCGAACTGACGGCACGGCCCGCACCAGGAGGCCCAGAAGTCGATCAGGACGAATTCGTTGTCCTTGACCGTCTGGTCGAAGTTCTCCTTGGTGAGCTCGACGGTGTTGCTCATGCTGTTTCCCTCTTCCTGGTGTCGGGGCGCGGCCGCTGTCGACAACGGCACGTCGGGGTCATGTATTCCGCGCGCGTACCCGTGTGGCGGGGCGGGCACACCAACAACCACACTGGGCCCATGACGGAAACGGAATCCATCGCGTACGACGTCGTGGTGCTGGGTGCGGGGCCCGTGGGCGAGAACGTCGCCGACCGTACCCGGGCCGCCGGACTCTCCACGGCGATCGTCGAGAGTGAGCTGGTCGGCGGCGAGTGCTCGTACTGGGCATGTATGCCCAGCAAGGCGCTGCTGCGCCCGGTGATCGCCCGTGCAGACGCACGCCGCGTCCCCGGCCTCGCCCATCTGGCGCAGGGACATCTCGACGTGCCCGCGGTCCTGGCCCACCGCGACTACGAGGCGTCGGACTGGAAGGACGACGGCCAGGTGGCCTGGCTGAACGGTGTCGGCGCCGACCTCTACCGGGGGCAGGGACGGCTGGCCGGACCCCGCAAGGTCACGGTGAGCGGCCCCGACGGTGAGCAGGTGCTCACCGCCCGGCACGCGGTGGCCGTGTGCACCGGCAGCGGGGCCCTGCTGCCCGACCTGCCGGGGATCGCCGAGGTGCGCCCCTGGACCAGCCGGGAGGCGACGAGCGCCAAGGCCGCGCCCGCACGGCTGGTCGTGGTGGGCGGCGGCGTGGTGGCCGCCGAGATGGCCACGGCCTGGAGGGCCCTGGGCTCGCAGGTCACCATGCTCGTACGGGGCAAGGGTCTGCTGTCGCGCATGGAGCCCTTCGCCGGGGAACTGGTCGCGGAGGCCCTCGCGGAGTCGGGCGTGGACGTGCGCACCGGTACCTCGGTCGAGTCGGTCCGGCGCGAGGGCGACACCGTCGTGGTCGTCACGGACGGGGGCGACCGCATCGAGGCGGACGAGATCCTCTTCGCCACCGGCCGGACACCCCGCACCGAGGACATCGGCCTGGAGACCGTCGGCCTGGAGCCCGGCTCCTGGCTGTCGGTCGACGACAGCATGCGGGTGACGGGCAGCGAGTGGCTGTACGCGGTCGGCGACGTCAACCACCGTGCGCTCCTCACCCACCAGGGCAAGTACCAGGCGCGTATCGCGGGTGCGGCGATCGGGGCCCGCGCGGCGGGCGTCCCGCTCCTGGAGACGGACGCCTGGGGCGCCCATTCCGCCACCGCCGACCACGCGGCCGTTCCGCAGGTGGTGTTCACCGACCCGGAGGCGGCGGCCGTGGGCCTCTCCCTGGCGGAGGCGGAGCAGGCGGGCCGCCGGGTCCGCGGCGTGGACGTCGAGCTGACGTCGGTCGCGGGGGCGGGCCTGTACGCCGACGGCTACCGGGGCCGCGCCCGCATGGTGGTCGACCTGGACAGCGAGACACTGCTCGGCGTCACGTTCGTCGGCCCCGCCGTCGGGGAACTGATCCACTCCGCCACCATCGCCGTCGCGGGCGAGGTCCCGATCGACCGCCTGTGGCACGCGGTGCCCTCGTACCCGACCATCAGCGAGGTCTGGCTGCGCCTGCTGGAGGCGTACCGGGGCTGACCCGAGGGATCCCGGGCCCCGCACCCATCCGTGCGCGGGGCCCGGCTCCGGGCGCTCACGGTGTGCGCAGCCCTCAGTCCGGGAGGGTGAACCCCAGCTCCGCGGCGGCCCGTTCCGGCGTCGGCTGGGTCCATCGCCCGGCCATCGCCTCGGTCGACGAGAACGAGCGCGGTGCCGCCCGGTCCAGATAGAGCATGCCGTCCAGATGGTCCGTCTCGTGCTGGACGATCCGGGCCGGCCAGCCCGCGAACTCCTCGTCCACCGCCACCCCGTGCTCGTCCAGCGCCCGCAGCCGCACTCGGGCGTGCCGGGCCACCACGGCCTGCCAGCCCGGCACGCTCAGACAGCCCTCGAAGAAGGCGGCCCGTGCGGTGCCGAGGGCCTCGTACGACGGATTGACCAGCACCCGGAAGGGCTGGGGTGTGCGCCCGCGCGCCACCCGGATCTCCTCCGGAACCGGTGCGGGGTCCTCGATGACCGCGATCCGCAACGCCACCCCGACCTGCGGCGCCGCGAGGCCCACCCCCGGCGCCGCGTGCATCGTCTCGCGCAGAGCGGCCACGAAGCGCGCGAGCAGCGCCGGGTCCAGCTGGCCGTCGAAGGGCTCGGTGCCACGACGCAGCACCGGATCACCCGCCGCGACGATCGGCAACGGACCACCGGCGGCGAGGAGTTGCTCGACCTGTTCGGCGAGGGGGCGGTCGTGGTGGCCGGTGCGGGCGTCGTCGGAAGGCATCGCGCCAGCATGACAGGCGGATCCGGCGGCGGACGCGGCGGCGCGGCCCGCCTGTGGCACATGTCACCGGCGCCCGGGCCGGGTTGGCCGCCCGCGCGGTGTGGCCCACATCACCCAATCGCCCGGGAACTCACCCCTACGACCCTCCGACTACTGGACCGTCACGCCCAACTCCCCAGCGCGTGGCCGCAGTCCGTCCCCGACCCCCGGAGCAGCCCGCCGATGACCACCACCCCCCCGCCCCCGACGGACGAGGCCCCCGGGCCCGCCTCGGCCAAGCCCTCCGGATGGGCGCCGCTGCGTCCCCTGGTGCTGCGCCTGCACTTCTACGCCGGGGTCCTCGTCGCCCCGTTCCTGCTGGTCGCGGCGGTCACCGGCGTCCTGTACGCGGCCTCGTTCCAGGTCGAGAGGATCGTCTACGCGCATGAGTTGACCGTTCCGGTCGGGCACACCGAGCTGCCGATCGCCGCACAGGTCGCCGCCGCCCGCAAGGCCCACCCCGAGGGCACGCTGTCGGCCGTACGCCCGTCCCCGGCGAAGGACGCCACCACGCGGGTGCTGCTGTCCGGGGTCCCCGGTGTCGGCAAGGACCACACCCTGGCCGTGTTCGTCGATCCGTACACCGGCAAGGTGCGCGGCGCCCTGGAGCAGTACGGCTCCACCGGCGCCCTGCCGCTGCGGACCTGGATCGACGAGTTCCACCGCGACCTGCGCCTGGGCGAGAACGGCCGCCTCTACAGCGAACTCGCCGCCAGCTGGCTGTGGGTGATCGCGGGCGGAGGGATCATCCTGTGGTTCGCGCGCCGGCGCACCCGGCGCAAGCTGCGTGGCACGAGCGGCCGCCGGCGCACTCTGGGCCTGCACGGCACGGTCGGCGTCTGGGCCGCGGCCGGGTTCTTCTTCCTCTCCGCGACCGGACTGACCTGGTCCACGTACGCCGGGGCCAATATCGACCACCTGCGCACCTCGCTCCGCCAGGCCACCCCGTCGGTCTCGGCCGCGGCGGGCGGCGAGCACGCCGGCCACGGCTCCGCGGCCGCGGGCGGCGGCGAACACGGCGTCGGCCTCGACAAGGTCCTCGCCGCCGCCCGGGCCGAGGGCCTGACCGATCCCGTGGAGATCGTGCCGCCCGCCGACGCGTCCTCCGCCTATGTCGTCCGGCAAGTCCAGCGCAGCTGGCCCGAGAAGCAGGACTCGGCCGCCGTCGACCCGGCCACCGGCGAGGTCACCGACGTGCTGCGGTTCGCCGACTATCCGGTGCTCGCCAAACTGACCCGCTGGGGCATCGACCTGCACACCGGCGTCCTCTTCGGGATCGTCAACCAGCTCGCCCTGATGGCCCTCGCCCTGTCCCTTGTGCTGCTGATCGTGTGGGGCTACCGCATGTGGTGGCAGCGCGGCCGGGCGGGCGCGTTCGGCCGGCCGGTGCCGCGCGGCGCCTGGCAGCGGGTCCCGCCGCAGATCCTCGTGCCCGCCATGGCGGCCGTCGCCGTCCTCGGCTACTTCGTGCCACTGCTCGGCATCCCGCTCGCGGCCTTCGCCGCCGTGGACGTCGTGCTCGGCGAGATCGACCACCGCCGTGGCAGGCGCACCTATGGCGGCCGAACCGTGTGACGTGCCTTATGGATCTTGGAGGGTGACGAGCGGGCCAGGTCACTGCGCGAGCAACCACCGCGCGGATCCACACGACGGCCCGTGACCGGTGGTGGTACCGGTCACGGGCCGTCGGTCCCCGGCGGTCCGGGGATCACACCTCGGCGAAGTCACCCGAGAGCGCCGCGGCGATCCGCAGATGCGGCTCGGCCTCGGCCGTGCGCCCCTGACGCTGGAGCGTGCGCCCGAGCATCAGCCGGGCGTAGTGCTCCACTGGGTCGCGCTCCACGATGCCGCGCAACTCCTCCTCGGCGTGCCGCAGCTGAGCCGAGTGGTAGTAGGCGCGGGCCAGCAGCAGCCTCGGTCCCGTCTGCTCCGGCACCTCCTCGACCAGAGCCTTGAGGACCTGCGCGGCCGCGGAGTAGTCCTTGGCGTCGAAGAACATCCGGGCTCGCTCCCAGCGCTCCGCCGGTGTTCCGTGGTCGTAGTACGTAGTTTCCACTCTGACCTCCTTACGGCCTCCACAACCCGGGGCTTTGGTTGAATATTCCACGACTGGTCGGGCGGTCGGACCGGGTGAACCGGACGGGACCGGCCGTGCCGATTGGGCCGACTGGTCGGCTCGACGGAATGAGCGAATCCATGGGCGGGTCGCCGCCCTGACGCGGGTGTACCGCCGGGTCTAGGTTGAGCGGCATGAGCAATCTCGATCGCGAGGCGGTGCCCGCCGTGTGCGGTGGCCGCGGGTTCGTGGTGGCGGAACCGGTGCGGGAGCTCCTCAGCCCGCGCCAGGTCCGTCTCGGTGAGTCGACTCAGGTCCGACGACTGCTGCCGAACCTGGGCCGCCGCATGGTGGGCGCCTGGTGTTTCGTCGACCACTACGGTCCGGACGACATCGCGGACGAGCCGGGCATGCAGGTGCCCCCGCATCCGCACATGGGCCTGCAGACGGTGAGCTGGCTGCACGAGGGCGAGGTCCTGCACCGCGACTCGACGGGCAGTCTCCAGACCATCCGCCCGCGCGAGTTGGGTCTGATGACCTCGGGACGGGCGATCAGTCACTCTGAGGAGAGCCCGCGGCTTCATGAGCGCTTCCTGCACGGTGCCCAGCTCTGGGTGGCCCTGCCGGACAGCCACCGGCACACCGGCCCGCGCTTCGAGTACCACCCGGAGCTGCCCGTGGTCACGGCCCCGGGCCTCGGTGCCACCCTGCTCCTGGGTGAGCTCGACGGCACACGGTCCCCCGGCACGACCTTCACCCCGATCGTCGGTGCCGATCTGGCCCTGTCGCGCGGCGCGGACGTACAACTGCCACTCGACGCGGACTTCGAGTACGCGGTGCTGTCGATGTCCGGCGAGACCCATGTGGACGGCGTCCCGGTCCTGCCGGGCTCGATGCTCTACCTGGGCTGCGGCCGCACCGAACTCCCGCTGCGCGCGGAGTCGGACGCGGGCCTGATGCTCCTGGGCGGCGAGCCGTTCGAGGAGGAGCTGATCATGTGGTGGAACTTCATCGGCCGCACGCAGGAGGACATCGAGCAGGCTCGCGCCGACTGGATGACAGGGACGAGATTCGGTGAGGTCAAGGGGTACGAGAGTGCTCCGCTGCCCGCTCCGGAACTGCCGTCTGTGCCGCTGAAACCGCGAGGAAGAGTGCGCTGACCTGGGTAAACGTGATGGTGTGGCCACCCGGATCGACGGTGCCGCTCCTCCTCGTGTCCCGCCCGGGTCATGGCCAGGGTCTGGACCTGTCCGTTCGTCCTGGGCACCGCAGCTGACGCCCGGTAGGGATGGCGACGGCTTCGAGCTCAACGGGTCGGAGCCGTGTCCCGGTTCCGGTTCGAGGTGCCGTGTTCTCTGGGGTGCCCCGTTCGCTGCCCGTGGGCTCAGGCGCCGGCGGCCGTCACGACGGCATCCGTGGCGAAGCCGAGTAGGAGGCCGGCCAAGACGCACCAGGTGGTGAGTGTCTTGAGCCCGGTCCTGCGGGCCACGGCCAGCAGTTCTATGACGACGTAGAGAATCGAGCCGGCGGCGAGGCCGAGGAAGGCGATGGACACGGTGTCGTCGACCAGGTGCTGTCCGACGATCGTGCCGAGGAAGGTGGGGCCTCCGCCGATCAGGCCGAGCCACAGCAGCGTGAGCCAGGAGGGGCGTTCGCCCTCCGCGGCCAGAGGAGCGACGATGCCGAAGCCCTCCGTGGCGTTGTGCAGTCCGAACCCGATGATCAGGAGGACGGCGAGGGAAAGCTCGCCCTTGGCTGCGGAGTTGCCGATGGCCAGGCCTTCGGCGAAGTTGTGCAGCCCGATACCGGTGGCGATCATCAGCGCGAGCGAGGCCGCCTGGCTGCGCGTCTTCGGTGCCAGCTCGGCGGCAGACGCTGCGCCTGGGCCGTGCGGCCGCGTGGCCTCGGTCCGGCGGCGGCTGATCCATCCGTCGTAGTGCACGAGCCCGGCCAGACCGAGCGTCAGCCCCGCAGCCAGTGTGGCGCCGCCGGAAGCGACCGTCCCCCACGCATGCTTGCCCAGGGCCTCGTCGACCGGTTCCCAGGCATGGGTCAGCACGTCCCAGACGAGGAATATGAGGATGCCGATGGCCACGGCATTCAGACCCGCTTTGAGACGGGGCGTGGGCGTGCGCAGGCGGCCGATGGGGAGGCCGAGGTAGATGGTGAAGCCTGCGATGGCTCCGAGCAGGGCGACATTGCCGCTGGACATGGGGATCTCCGGTCTGACGTGCACAGGAAGCCCACAGAAGCTAAGGCAGGGAAGGCTTACCTAACAAGTCGCGGAGTGCCCTTTCGGGAAATCTTGGTCAATTGATTGCCCGCCGATGCGGCACACCCAGCTGCACTCGCCACACGCTGCAACCAGGGCAGCCGGTAGATTTCGCCAGCCGTGTCGGCGTGTCGACTCCTGTTCGGTGGGTGTCCGCCTCGAGGTGAGGTCCGTCGTGACATCGGTGCGGCGCCGCTGCTGAAGATCCGGAACCGTGCCTGACTGCGCCTCTTCATGTAGTACAACTTTCAATCATCCGGGAGGGGGTGGCGCGGGCCCCTCCGGGCCGGCAGCCGCCTGCGTGGTGCAGCAGCAGCTCCTCCACCAGGCGGTGGGCGTACGCGGCATCTGTGGGGCCCAGGCCCATGATCACGCGGAAGTAGAGCGGGGCGAGCAGGTGGTCCAGGGCCTGCTGCAGGGTCGGATGCGGTTCGCCCCGGCGTTCGGCGCTGTCCAGGATGGCGGCGATCTGCTGCTCGCGGGCGGCCATTCGGCGGCTCGGTCCGGGGTCCGCCGCGGCTCGGCAGACGGCGCTGCGCAGCAGCGCGCCGACCTCGGGCGTGGTGATCGCGGTGAGGGTCTGCTCGGCCCACAGCAGCAGGTCCTGGCGGATGCTGCCCGTGTCGGGGGCGGCGTCGTACGGGCGCAGGCGGGTGGCGGCGACCTCGTTCAGCAGCGCATCGACGTCACCCCACCGCCGGTACACGGTGGTCGGGTTGACGCCGGCGCGGGCGGCCACCGCGGGGATGCTGACCTGGTCGGGCCCGCGCTCGGCGGCCAGCTCCGCCACGGCCTGGTGCACGGCCGACTTCACTCGCGCGCTGCGCCCGCCCTCACGGCGTGCAGGAGTGGGGTTGGGGGTGGTGCGTTCACTGCTCACCACGCCAGATTAACGCAACCAGTTTTGCTTTTGTGGGCGACCGGTATAGCCTCAGCGTGGTTAAAGCCATCACGTTTGCTTTAGTTCCCCTCGCCCTACGCCGAAGGTGCTCGATGCCCACCACTGCCCGGCTGCGCCGCGCACCCGCCTTCTGGCTGGTCGCGACCGCACTGCTTCTTCTGATGTTCGCGGCCTCCGCGCCTTCCCCGCTCTACGTCGTCTACCAGGCCCGGTGGCACTTCTCCTCCGGCATCCTGACCACCGTCTTCGCGGTGTACGCGCTGTTCCTGCTGCTGGCCCTGCTGACGGTGGGCGGGCTCTCCGACTTCCTCGGCCGCAAGCCCGTGCTGATCAGCTCGCTGCTGGTGGAGGCCGCTTCGATGGTGCTGTTCGCGGAGGCCCGATCAGTCGGCTGGCTGCTGGTCGCCCGTGCCGTCCAGGGCGTGGCCACCGGCGCCGCCACCGGCACACTCGCCGCCGCCCTGGTCGACCTCCAGCCCGTACACGGTCCCGGGCTCGGCGCCCTGGTCAACGGCGCCACCTCCACGCTGGGGCTGGCCGTCGGTGCCTTCGGCTCCGGACTGCTCGTCCAGTACGGGCCCGCGCCGCGCATCCTGGTCTTCGCCCTTCTGCTCGCCGGCTTCCTCGTGACGGCGGCGGTGCTGACCTGGATCCCGGAGACCGCCGCGCGCCGTCCCGGTGCCCTCGCCTCGCTGCTGCCCAAGGCGCGGGTGCCGCGCCAGGCGCGCAAGGGCTTCGCCGCCGCGGCTCCGGCACTGATCGCCGTGTGGGCCCTGGGCGGCCTCTACCTCTCGCTGGCCCCCTCACTCGTCGCCGGCCTCCTGAACGCGACCAACCACCTGGTCGGCGGTCTGGTGATCACCACCATGACCGCTTCCGGGACAGTCAGCTCGATAGCCCTGCGCGGGCGCCAGGCCCGCCCCACCCTCGTGTTCGGCTCGGTGGCGCTCGCCCTGGGCGCACTGGGCATGCTGGCCGCACTCGGTGTGCACAGCCTCGTCCTCTTCTTCGCCACGACCGCCCTCGCCGGGCTCGGCTTCGGCGCGGCCTTCCTCGGCACCCTCAGCACCGTCATGCCGCTGGCCGCGCCCGGCGAACGAGCGGAACTGTTCGCCTCCCTGTATGTCGTCAGCTACCTCGCCATGAGCCTGCCCGCCGTCGCCGCAGGTTTCGCGGCCCCCCACCTCGGCCTGCTGCTCACCGCCGTCATCTACGGAAGCACGGTCTCCGCACTGGCTCTCGTCTCCCTCGCCCTGATCCTGACCCGTCGCCAATCGCCACCGCAGACCCCGACCACCCCCGCGGCGACCGGCGCCTCCGGGCCAACCGGTACATCCGGCACGACAGTGACGCCCAATCAGGTCACGGGCTGACCGACTTAGGTCCTCAGGGGGTCGCATCCAGGCGGCGAGACCGGCCTCTTCCAACGCCTGGGCACTCGTGCGGCCACGGCCGGGGACGCACCGACAGCCGGCCACCGGCAGCCCGGCGGCCCATGCCTCCAGCGAGGCCAACCCGCCGGAGGCGAACGCCGGCTGGGCGAGGAGTTCGCGCAGCGCCTCGTCGGGGTGGCCGGCCGCACGGCGGCGATCACGATCCCGGTCTGCCCGTCCGCCGTGACCCGCTCGGCTTGGAGGTGCAGGCTGCCCGGGGCGATGGGGAGCAGGGAGCCGACGTCACGCCGGACCGTGGCGCCGCGCGTGACCCGGGCCGGAGACTACGAGTGGATGCGGGCCGAGGTTCTCTACTCCCGCCTCTACATGGCCGGTCACGTCACCAGCGACCTGACCGCCGGAACACTGCTCGGCGACCTGATCGGTGACTACGAACTCGCGATCGGCGGACACTGACATTCCTGCGGCCTCGGCAATCTGCTCGCCTCGCGGATCACGTGAGGCGAGCAGGCGCGCTACACGCCGCCCGGCATCCACGGCCGACGAATCCGGCCGCCGTCTCAGCGCCGGGCGATGTGCGGGGGTCACTCGTATGCCCAGGCTCGGCTGTGATTCTCGGTGGGCGCGGCACGAGTCCGCGGACGCCGAAGAAGTGAGACAGCCTTCGTGCTGTTCGTCGCCCGCTGGGCACCCGCTTCAGGAGTTCGATCCGAGCCTGCTCCGGCTGCCGGCTTCGCCGAGCGAGCCGGGCATGAGGTGCCGGTAGATGCTGTAGGTGATGTTGAACTTCATCGGCGATCTCCGCCGAGGACAGGTCGCCGCGGAACGACAGCCGTGCGCGGTTGTATCCCAACAGGCGTGGAGCACAGCACAGTTGACGGCAGTTCTTATCGCAGGCTCAGTGGCTCAGTCACTGACCCACCTCTTGTACTGGCCGGTCGGTGTGCCTCATCCTCGGTACGCCGGAGGCCCCGCCCAGCGCGCCGCGGGCGGCAGCCGGTCCTGAGCGACATTCACCCTGCCCCGCTTACGGGAGGTCCCGTGATTGCCCTGCGCCTTCGTGTCTCCGCAGCCGGCTGCGCGCTGGTTCTGGGAGCGTCCTCGGCCCTGCTCGCCAGCAGCAGCACCGCCGTCGCGGCACCGTCGAAGCCGGTCGTCCGCGAGAGTCCGGTCCGGCAGGCGACCCGCTCCGCAGGGGCCGCCGACGCGCCCGTGGGTCCGTTCGTCGAACCGGGGTTCGCCGCCGGCTGCACCTGGCACGAGTTCGGGGAGGGGGAGCAGCCGCCGTGGTGGCTGATGTTCGCCGACCCGCTGTGTGTGGAGTACAGCAAGCGGGACATCACCATCGACGACGGCGGGGCCCTGCGGTTCCTGGTGGCCGAACCCTCCCGGTTCGCCATCGCCATGGTGACCTGCCACTACTACCAGAAGGACCACTGGAGCGTGCAGTCCACCCACGGCGCGACGCCCTGGGTGGCGTGGGACGGTCAGTACTGGTGGGACAAGGCCGCGAGACGGGCCGGAGCCCGTCTGACCAACTTCCGCATCGACGGACACACCGTGGGCATCGGAGACGCGGTCACCGCTCTCGCCCCGGTCTTCCCCGACGTCGCCCGCGCGCTGAGCGACTACGGTCAGGCCGCGGGTGAGACCGGACTGACCGTGTCCCTGCCCTACGACCTGTCCTGCGCGCTGGCCGGGTGAGTCACCATGACCGGACCCGACCGGAGATCCATCCTCAAGGCACTGTTCGCCACGCTCGCGGGGCTGTACGTCGGCGGTTCGCACACACCTGCGGCCGCCGCAGCCGCCGCCTCGGAGAGCTGGACGACACAGACGCTCGAGGCGTTCGCCGACACCCTGATCCCGGGGCAGCGACGCTTCAGCGGTGACATGGCGGTCGCCGGAGCGGTGACCGGTCCCGGTGCCGTTCAGGCCGGTGTCGTCGGCCTCCTCGGCTCGCCCGAACTGCCGGTGGCGCCGCTGCTGCCGGCGATCGCGGCGCTGCTGGACGCCCGCGCCGTCGCCTATGCCGCCCTCCGGCTGATCTGGCTGCCACCGACGCTCCCGCCCTTCGTGGGCCTGTCCTTCGCCGACCGCACCGCCCTGGTCGGCGGCCTGTTCGGCCCCGACGACCCGGACCGGCCGATCTGGCAGGTGATGAGCCTGCTGGTGGGGCTGGCGTTCGACACCGCCGGACAGCAGGACACCGTCGAGGCCCTCGGCCAGGGCCATCCCGGACTGACGTGGCTGCGCTTCCCCGAGCCGGACCCGGACGGCCTCTGGCGCTTCCCCGACTTCTCCTACGGCCGCCCGCTCGCAGCACTTCATCCGAACACGACCGCTTCGGGGAGCCCGGCATGACGGCGCAGACCACGGACGTCCTGGTGATCGGCAGCGGCTTCGGCGGCGCCATCCCGGCCTACTACCTCGCGGCGGGCGGAGCCCGCGTCACTGTGCTGGAGCGCGGCCCCCGTGCGGCCGCCGCCGACTTCACCCACTCGATGCGCCTGGGCACATACAACAAGATCGTGGACGTGATCCGCGGCGACGGAGTCGCGGTGGTTGCCGGCAACTGCGTCGGCGGCGGGAGCGTCGTCTACTTCGCCGCCTCACTGCGCGCACCTTCCTTCGTCTTCGAGCGCCACGGCAGCCTCGGCCGCCGGCTGTGGCCGGCCGCCCTGACCCGGGCCGCCCTCGACCCCTGGTACGACCGGGTCGAGGAGGCGCTGCCGGTCACCCGGACCGACTGGCCGGACGTGTCCTACGCGGGCGGGGTCCTGGCCGCCGCCTGCCGGCGGGCCGGGCACACCTGCAATCCCGTGCCGGTGGCGGTCGACACCACCGCCTGCACCAACTGCAACTGGATGCTCTCCGGCTGCCGCTTCGACGCCAAACGCTCCCTGCTGCTCAACTACCTGCCGGCGGCGGAGGCCCACGGCGCGGACATCCGCCCGCTGCACGAGGTGCAGACCGTCACCCCGTCGCCGCTGTCCGGCTATCGCTACGCCGTCGCCTACACCGTCCTGGACCCCGGCGACTACAGCTGCACCGGGCAGGTCGGCGTCATCCATGCCAAGGTCGTCGTCCTTGCCGCCGGCGCCGTGGGCACGCCCGTGATCCTCCAGCGCTCTGCCCTCCTCCTCGGGGGCATCCCGGCCGCTGTGGGGCGCTACTTCTCCGGCAACGGCGACCGCGTCAGTGTCGCCGACATCGTCGAGGACAAGGCGCGTTCACTGCTGGGGCTGTCACGTCCCGACGGTTCCGCCTATCAGGGGCTGCCCGTGGGCCGTCCCATCACCGCCGCCACCTACGACCATCTGGACCCGACCGCCCCGGAGTACAGCCGCTTCACCCTCCAGCAGATCTACTTCCCCCCGCTGACCAACCTGCTGGCCCAGGCCGCCGGGTCACCCGCCTGGTTCGGCATCGAGAAGCGGAACATGCGGGCCCGGTGGCGCTCCTGGCTCACCCTGCTGGCCATGGCCGAGGACGACAACGAAGGCACGTTCGGGCTCGTCCCGCTCACCGGCAGCTTCACCCGGCTGGCGCCGGGGCTCGGACAGGGCACGATGACGTACCACCCCACCTCCCGTACCCGCCAGGCGTGGGACCGGGCCGACACCGCACTGCGGGAGATCCTGGAGAAGGACGGCCTCTCACGGGTCCGCCCGTGGAGCGAGGACGTCGCCGGCACCGTCACGGCCCATCCGCTCGGCTCGGCGCGGATCGGCGACGATCCCGCCACCAGCGCCCTCACCGACGGCCATGAACTACGCGGCCACAGCGGGCTGTTCGTCACCGACGGCGCCGCCGTCCCCACCTCCCTCACCGTCAACCCCTCACTGACCATCGCGGCCCTCGCCGAGCGCGCCGTCGCCACGATCGTCACCCGCGCCGCCGACGTCGGCGTCGCGCTCCGCCGCGACGTTCCGCTGCCCGGCCGCTGACGGGCCCCTGGAACGAGGCGGAACGGAATGGAACGCCGGAAGAGGAGACGAGTCCGACCTTTCCTGGGAGACATGGCGTGGGTATCTCGCGAAGAAGGCTACTGACGACGACCGGAGTGGGTGTGGTGGCGGCAGCCATCGACGCGGGCGGTTTCCGTGCCGCCGCCGAAGCCGCGACCTCGATGAGCGCCGGCCGGACGCGCCGTACGGCTGCTGCCGCCACATCGGACGTGCCGGCGGTCACCACGTGGGACCGGACGGTTCAGCGGGCGAGCTACGCCCAGGGCGCGGGTTACCAGCGGCTCGTCGCCGGGCCGGGCGAGCCGCACACCATCCGCACCGACCTCTGGTCCCGCTTCGGGCCTCCGACGATGGCACTGGCGGCGTTCGCGCAGCTGACCGACCTGCACATCGTGGACGACCAGTCGCCGGCCCGTCTCGAGTTCATGGACCGCTACGCCGACGCCGGCGCCCCGCACTACGCCTCGTATCCCACCGACTCGGCCTACCGCGGCCACGAGTTCCTGTCGACGCAGGTCGTCGACGCGATGTGCCAGGCCATCGCCGGGATCGGCAAGGGCCCGCGCAGCAGGATGCCGCTGCAGTTCACCATCGTCACCGGCGACGCGGTCGACAACTGCCAGCACAACGAGAACCGCTGGTACATCGACCTGCTCGACGGCGGCCAGACCATCGTGCCGGACTCCGGCGCCGTCGGCCTGGACCAGAGCTTCTCCAGTGGCGCCCTGACCAATGGCGGCACCGGGGACAACCACTACTACTACCCGTCGGTGCCCCCGCAGCAGGTGCCGGGCAACGAGTACACCGGCACCTCCGGACTCGGATTCCCTTATGTTCCCGGACTGCTGGACGCGAGCGGCGTGGTGGGAGCGGCCCGCCGGCCGTTCGTCTCCCACGGCCTGGGCATGCCCTGGTACGCGGCGTACGGCAACCACGACGGCCTGTGGCAGGGCAACGAGCCCATCGACAACAACCTCATCGATGTGCGGGGCATGACGGTCGGCTCGTCCAAGACCACCGGCACCTCCGCCGACCTGCCGGACAACTACAGCGACCTCGGCACCTTCGGCAAGCTGATGGTCGCCTGGGACCTGGAGGGGACCCGGGTCGTCGCGGACCCCAACCGGCGGCTGCTCACCCGCAAGGCGTTCATCCAGGACCACTTCAACACGGCCGGCCTGCCGGTCGGTCACGGATTCCAGGGCGTCGGGATCGACAAGGCCTACTACGCGATCCCCTCCGGCGCCGGTGACCTGATCCGTTACCTCACCCTCGACTCCACCAACACCAACACCGACGGCTTCGGGTCCGGCGCCGCGGGCGGCTCGATCGGCACCGACCAGCTCAACTGGCTGGAACAGCAGCTCAGGGCCAACAGCTCACGCTACATCGACACCAACAACCGCATCGTCACGCAGAGTGGTGTGCAGGACAAGATGTACGTCATCTTCTGCCACCACACGCTCAACACCATGGACAACCTCGACGACGGCATCCTCGGTGGCATCTTCGGGGACCGGCACACCGGTGACGAACTCAAGGCACTGCTGCTGCGCTACCCGAACGTGATCGCCATGGTCAACGGGCACACCCACGCCAACAAGATCATCCCTCATCCGACACCAGCCTCCAGCCCGATCTCCGGCGGCTTCTGGGAGATCTCCACGGCCTCGCACATCGACTGGCCGATCCAGAGCCGCATCATCGAGATCATGGCGAGCCCCGACGCGCAGAACGCGGGGGAGTTCGGCTCCTCCGCCGGGCCCGCCACCCTCTCGATCTTCACCACCATGGTCGACCCCGCCGCGCCCCTCTACTTCGGAGGCGACACCAGCACGCCCGCGCAACTGGCCTCCCTGGCCCGGGAGCTGGCCACCAACGACCCGCAGGAGGTGAATCGAGGGATCACCCTCCGCATGGGCGGCAACCAGGACCGCAACACACAACTGCTCCTGCCGGCACCCTTCCCGCTGCACGCTCCGCACCCGCTCGGTTCCCCGATCGCCGTGGCCCGCAACGGGGACGGGCGCCTGGAGCTGTTCGGCACGGACGCGCAGGGCAACCTGTGGAACACCAGCCAGCGAACCGCCGAAGGCGACCTGCAGCCCTGGACGAAGCTCGCCGACGGACCGGGGTGGCAGTCCGTCACCGCCGGCAGCCACCGGGACGGCCGCATCGAGGTGTTCGCCCTCGACGGGAACGGCCTCGTCACCCGTCGCACGCAGACCAGCGCGGGCAGCAGCACCTACACGGCACCCCAGCAGTTCGACTCCGGCTTCACCTCGGCGACCGCGGTCCAGGACCAGTGGGGCGGCATGCAGGTCTACGCGACCCGCAGCGACAACACCATCCGCCACCGCTGGCAGGACTTCCTGAACGACGACACCGGTTCGAACGGCTGGTTCACTCCTTGGACCCAGCTCGGCGGCACCGCGATCCAGCTCGCCGTCGAGACCGGCTCCGACGGGCGCGCCGTGCTGGTCGCCATCAAGGAGGACGGACTTCTCATCCAGCGCAAGATGAACGTCGCCAACGCCCAGACGGAGAGCGAGTGGGGTGGTGTGCTGCCGCTCGACGGCATCCTCGACTCCGTCGACATGGCCCGCAACCTCGACGGACGCCTGGCGATCTTCGGCACCAACCCTGACGGGCAGCTCTTCCGCCGCTTCGAGACCGCCGCCGGCAGCGGGACGTGGCAGCCCTGGGCCCAGATACCGGTGCAGGTCGGTACCACCACGCTGAGGATGCGCCATGTCTGCGCCGAACGCAGCGGACCCGGGAGGATCGAGCTGTTCGCCGTCGACAACACGGGCACGGTGTACCACTGCGAGCAGAGCAGTCCCAACAGCACCGACTGGTCCCCCTGGCAGTCCTGCCAGGTCCAGCTGCGCGCCACTCACACCTTCGGCGGGCTGTGAAAGGCCCGGCGGCACCCCATCCGTCCCGCTCTTCCGCCCGAACACAGGTGTCGGCCCCGCCACTCGGCTGCGGGGCCGGCACCTGCGCGGGTCTCCGTCTCCCGCGGTACCGGCCTGTGACGCCCCCTCGGGACCCCACCGCAGCCACCGGGGTGCAGGGCGGGCGAACCACGACTTCGCGGCCCCTGAAGCCCAACACCGGAGGAATCGACATGGCAATATCCCGTCGCAGGATCCTGACAGCCGCCGGAGTGGCCGTGGTTGCCGCGGCCATCGACGTCGGAAGTCTGCGCGCCGTCGCCAGTGCCGCGTCGCCGCCTCTCGGCACCGGTGCCGCATTCGGGCTCACCACGCTGGACCAGACGGTGCAGATCGGCCCCGACCTGGGCATGGGGTACCACGGTGTGGCCGCCGGCCCCGGCGAACCGCACATCATCCGCGACGACTTCACCCTCGCCACCTCACCGCAGGTCACCCGATCGCTGATCGCCTTCGCCCAGATGTCCGACCTGCACATCGTCGACGACCAGTCCCCGCTGCGCGTCGAGTGCCTCGACCGGCTCGCGGACGCCGGACCTCCGCACTACGGCTCGTACCCGACCGAATCGGCGTACCGCGCGCACGAATTCCTTTCGACACAGACGACCGACGCGATGTGCCGAGCCGTCCGGCAGGTCCTGCGCAGTCCGCGGACGAGCACACCGCTGGCGTTCACCGTCGTCACGGGCGACGCGGTCGACAACTGCCAGTACAACGAGTCGCGGTGGTACATCGACCTGCTCGACGGCAACACGGTGCGCCCGGACTCCGGTGACCTCACCAAGGACGAGAGCGTGGCGAGCGGCCTGTTCGGGACGGAGACCCACTACTGGCATCCGGAGGCACGGCAGACTCCGCCCGACAACAACGCCCTCCACGGCTTTCCGGTCGTGAGCGGCCTGCTGCCGGGCGCCCGCAGACCGTTCACGGCGACCGGGCTGGGCATGCCCTGGTACGCCGCCTACGGCAACCACGACGCGCTCGTCCAGGGCAACGTGCCGATCGACATCCTCCCCTTCGACCCGCTCAAGAGCATCGCCACCGGCTCCACCAAGCTGACGGAGATCGAGGGACTCCCGGACGTCTTCGGCAACACCGCGTCGTACTACCTGGACCTGTTGGGGGACGTACTGGCGGGCGAGTTCACCCTCCAGACCGCCCACGTGACGCAGGACCCGTCCCGGCGGCTGCTCACGCGGAGCGACTTCATCGCCGAGCACTTCAACACCACCGGTGCCCCTCGCGGGCACGGGTTCACGTCCGGCAGCGACCAGGCCTACTACGCGATTCCCTCGGAGCCGAACGACATGTTCCAGTTCCTGGTGCTGGACACGACCAACACCAGCGGCGGTGCCAACGGCGCCATCGACAAGGACCAGTGGAACTGGCTGAACGCCCAGCTCAAGGCCAACAGCTCACGCTACGAACTCGACGACTCCGACGGCACCCGGGCCAGGACGGTCGTCAACCAGCCCGGGGTGACCGACAAACTCATGGTCATCTGCTGCCATCACACGCTCGACTCCATGGACAACACGGACAGCGGGTCCCCGTACGGCGGCACGGAACTCCGCGACCTGCTGCTGCGCTTCCCGAACGTGATCCTGATGGTCGACGGCCACACGCACACCAACAACATCCGGGCCCACAAGACGTCCTGGCCGTCCGTCATCGGCAACGGCTTCTGGGAGGTGAACACGGCCTCGCACATCGACTGGCCCGTCCAGAGCCGGATCTTCGAGATCGCCGAGGGCGGTGGCATCCTGTCGATCTTCACGACCATGGTCGACTCGGACGCACCGCTGTCGTGCAACGGGGACACCAGCACCCCCGCCGCACTCGCCTCGTTGGGACGCGAGCTGGCGGCCAACGACCTTCAGGCCGTGGCGGCCGGCATCGGCAAGCGCCGTGGAACAGCCGACGCCCGCAACACACAACTGCTCATTCCCGCTCCCTTCTCCCTGTCCGCCGGACGCGGCACGCCGCTTCCGAGCGCCGACTGGCCGGTGGTTCAGCAGGGGGCGAGCAGTGAGCTGGTCAGGACCGCGCAGTACCTGCTCAACGCCCGGGGGGCCACGCTGAGCGTGGACGGCGCCTTCGGTATGGCCACCGGCAGCGCGGTGCGGTCCTTCCAGACCGGCCGCGGACTGTCCGCCGACGGGATCGTCGGACCCGCGACCTGGCGGGCCCTCGCCGTCGCGGTGCAGCAGGGCAGCGGCGGGCCCGCGGTGACGGCGTTGCAGCGCCGGCTCAACGCCCACGGGGCCGCACTGAGCGTGGACGGCGCCTTCGGTACGGCCACGGGCAGCGCGGTGCGGTCCTTCCAGTCCGCGCACAGCCTGCCGGCCGACGGGGTCGTCGCGTCCACGACCTGGCAGACCCTGACCGCGCTGTGACGCCGACCGCCCACGGGACCGCCGGCCCGTCCGCATGTGCACGGGAAGTTGGCAGACGTACGTCACGTGGGCCAGTAGGAGCACCGTAGCCCGGTGTGCACCGCGTGCCGCAGATGTTCACCGATCACCGGATCGGCTGCCGCGATCCGGTCCAGCGCCCGGCGGATGGCCTTGCTCACCGCGACCCGGGAGCGTTCCTCGCCCTCGGGGAAGCGGCGGGCGCGTCCGCTCAGGCCGGTGGCACCCGCCAGCTGGCTCATCAGCCAGTCGTGTTCGGCCTGGGCCGCGGCGGTGCGCTCCTGGTCGTCGGCCGCCTCGAACTCGTCCAGTTCGGTGCGCAGCCGGGCCAGACGATCGCGGTACTCCTGCGTCGCCATCCGGTCCAGCAGCGGCTGCCCGGACAGGGCCGTGCGCTCGGCGACCCCGTCGAGCGCGGCCAGTCCCGCCACGAGGTCGACGGCCCGGATCTCCTGGCGCGGGTTGGCGATCAGCACCACCAGATGGAGCATCCCCACGCTGTGCTCGACCAGGACGCTGCGCTCGCCGAACCCGACCCGCCACTTACGGCCCAGCCGGGTGCAGAACGCCGTGGGCTGCCCCTGCCCGTCCTCGCCCCGCGGATCCGCGCCGCCGTGTCCGTCGGTCTCCGGCGCCGGCGCGGCCTCCCCGGCGGCCACGGCCATCTCCTGCCGGACGGCGTGGGCCTCGGCCTGCCGGCCGGCCCGTTCGAGCGCCACCGCGAGCCGTTCCGAGGAGGCCGTGACCGCGGGCCAGTGCGCGAGGGCGAGGTTCTGCCGTACCGCGTCCCGTAGATGGGTCACCGCCCGGTCGACGTCGCCCATGGCCAATGCGGCGACCCCCAGCGCGTGGTGCGCCGAGCCGAAGCAGGCGACGGCGAGACTGCCCACTATCGGCAGGTGACCGTACGGACTCAGCAGTTCGTAGACCCGCGCCGCCGTGGCGGTGTCGTCGAGGAGATAGGCGGCCTCCGCGACACCGTGCATCGTCACCATCCAACTGCTCGACCGAGGCAGGTCGCCGAGGTCGCGGCCGCACAGCGTGGCCAGCGCGCTGACGGCCTTGCGCCGGTCACCTGCCGTCACCGCGGCCACTGCCAGCGCGGCCAGGGCGTGATCGTCCACAGCGCTCAGCGTCGGCGAGTTGATTAATTCGCTGAGGAGCGGCACGAGCTCGACCACCCGGCCCTGGTACCAGCGGATGGTCACCAGCTGCGCCGCCTGCCACACTGTGGCGTTGACGTCACCGGCGGCGATCCCGCGCTCGGTACAGGCCCTGGCCAGGACCTCGGCCTCGTCGAGGCGGCCTGCGCGGACGGCGAGCATGACCTCCATCGCGCTCACGACGAAACCCACCGCGAGATGGTCCCGCTCGGCCAGCAGGCCGCGCAGTTCCACGAGGCAGCGTTCCGCGTGCGGGTCGCCGTCCAGGAACATGTCGACCGTCTGCCACAGCAGGCCCATCAGCAGATCGCTGCGGCGGGAGGTACGGAAGCTCTCCGCGACCAGTTCGGCGGCCAGTTCCCGGCGTAGTGCGGCGTGCTCCGGGCCGACGAGGCAGTGATGGGCCAGACTCAGAGCCTCCGCACGCGCCATCGGATTCTGCTGTGCCCTCGCCTGCTTGAGCAGCGCCAGCACCGCCGTGTTGTCGCTGTTGCGGTAGTCGCCCTCCCCGGCCAGCCGGATCCGCAGCCGCAGCGCCAGTGAGGACTGAGGATCCAGTAAGTCCAGGGCCCGCCGTATCTGAGATTCCAGGAGGACCGAGCCCGCGACCGTGCGGTGCTCGTGCACCCACAGACCACCGAAGCCGAGAGCGGCCACCGCCATCGACCGTTCCTCGCCCACCGACTCGGCGATCCGGTAGGCGCGTCCGAAGCGGTCCCGGCCGGTGCGCAGATCACCATCGTCGACGACGGCACGGGTGCCCTCGTCCAGCAGGGTCCGCAGTTCATCGAGCCGCTTGGCGTCCGGCCCGGCCGGACCGGACGCGTCCCGAACGGGCGCATCGACATTGTTCACGGCTGTATTTCTCTCCTGGGTGCGCTCGACAACGCCAGGTGAAGCCGGCCGGACCGCCGTGTCGGTCGTGATCGGTGGCCTTGCCACAGGCGGAGGACGGCGACTGACCCTATCGCAGAGGCCGCAACGGGGGAACAGCCACAGGTTGTACGGCAGACGGACACCGTACGAGGCCCGGGGTCCGGGACCCGCGGCGGACGAGGAGGGAACGCGATGGCACGGCAGGGCACGGGACGGCACGGCTTGGAACGCCCACCTCGCAGTGACACATTCCATCGTCCACTCCTTCGAAAGGGACTCAGTCGTGGGCTTTTTCGGGCATCGGCGCTCCGCCCTGGGCGGCGCCGTGGCGTTCGCCTTCGGGCTTCTGCTCGGTGGAGGTCCGGCGGCGTCCGCTGCCCCGGCCGCGGCGCCGGCCTTCTTCATCACCTCCGACAGCCAGCAGGACCTGTTCGTGCAGGCCATCGACACACCGGACGCGGTGGTGCGGATCGCCGGGAACGTGGATCTGGACCTGACCGGACGGGAGGATCTTCCGGTCGCCCCGGGCGTGCAGATCCTGGGCGACCGGTCGCAGCGCCCGCAGGGCCCGCGGCTGTTCACGACCTCGTTCCCGCGCATCCTCTTCAGGGTCGGGAACGACGGGGACGGTACGCACAGCGACAACGTGCGGATCAGCGGAATCCGGTTGCAGGGCGCGGAGAGTGACGACCCCTATTCCGCGGTCGGGACCAGCGACTCCGACGGAATCCGGGTGGACTCCAGCCTGAACGTGGAGATCGACCACAGCGAGATCGATCACTGGCGCGGCTCGGCGGTGAACATCCAGGACGGCCAGAACCGGATCGGCCTCTGGAACGCTCAGGACGTGTGGGTGCACGACAACTACATCCACCACAACCAGCACCCCACCGGCACCATCTGCTGCGGTCACGGCGCGGGCTACGGCGTGGTGACGGCCCATGGCGCCTATGCGCTGGTCGAGCGGAACGTGTTCGACTACAACCGGCACGCGATCACCGGTGACGGTTCGGCCGGGGACGGCTATCTGGCGTACCGCAACCTGATCTGGGGCGGCGGCGGGGACAACTCCCATGTGTGGCACACCCATGAGATCGACATGCACGGCAACGACCCGTCCTGCAGCTACGAGTGCGGCTCCGCGGGCGAGTACATGGACGTGGAGTACAACACGGTCTGGTACACCAACGGCACGGGTGTAAAACTGCGCGGGACGCCCAGTATCGGCATGACCGTGTCGCACAACGTCTTCCGGCATTCGAGCCTGTGGGTGGGGTCGATCCTGCCCATCCACGCCGCGCTGGACCAGACCGAGACCGGGCTGCACCAGTCCGCCAACACCCTCGACTCGTACACCGGCGGCCAGCGCAAGTACTGCGACTTCGACGGCGACGGCGTCGACGACGCCTTCATCGCCACCGGCATCACCTGGTGGTACCAGTCCAGTTCGCTCGGCGGGCGCTGGAGCTACCTGAACCAGTCGGCCACGCGGCTCGCCGACCTGACGCTCGGCGACGTCAACGATGACGGCCTGTGCGATGTCGGCTACCCCGGCAGGGTGTTCGTCAACCCGGGCCAGAACACCTGACCGCGGCGGTCGGCAGGGGCGACGGCCGCACCGACACGGCGGTCAGCGGCGGGCGTCGACGCCGGCGCACAGCCGGATCCGAGGAGCGCGGACGCGGCCGGGGCATCGAGGGCCCACTCACCGAGCGGCCGCCACGTCATGCCTGTGCAGTACGCGGTGGCGGCCTGCGAGGACCTCGGGACCCTGCTGGCCGGATCGGCGGACCCGGAGGCGGCGATCCCGTACCTCGAAGAGGCCGGGCAACTGGCGTCGGCCTCGGGAGCCGTGCGCGATCATGAGCGGATCCGACGGCACCTTCGGCAGCTCGGCGTGCGCAACGGGGCGGCACCTCACCCCACGGCCGGTGCTCCGGCGTGGGAGTGTCTGACGGAGTCCGAGCGGAAGCTGATCCCGCTGGTCGTGGACGGCCTCACCAATCGGGCCATAGCCGAGCGGCTCTATCTGTCCGTGCACACCGTCAACACGCACATGAAGCACATCTCCGCCAAGCTCGGCATCAACACACGGGTCGAGCTGACCCGGCTGGCGATCGAGCGGGGCGGTATCGCCGACGAGACCGGCTGAGCGGGTACCCGCCGGGAGATGCGTACGCCGTCGTAGCCGTCAGTGATGGCCCGGTCACGCCTCCAGCCGGTCGGCGGGCGGGTGCCAGCCGGTCGGCCGGAAAAGTTCGGGCCGTTCGGCGGGATGGTTCCGGAAAGCTGCCGGGATGGCTGGGGCGGGCGCGCTGCGAACCCTGAAGGCATGACGCAGAACGTATTGTCGGCTGTGCCCGCACAGGCGACGCGTGAGCATGAACCGGTTCGCTCCTCCACCGCTGCCGCCGCCCCGTCGACGGGGCGGCTGATCGGTATCGACCTGGCACGCGGGCTCGCGGTCTTCGGCATGTTCGCCGCCCATGTCGGCCCCGACGTGACGGTGGGCGGGCCGGTCGGGTTCCTGCTGGAGCTGGCACGGGGCCGCTCCTCCGCCCTCTTCGCGCTGCTCGCCGGCTTCTCGCTGATCATCATCATGGGTCGTCCGCAGCCACGGACCGGGCGCTCCGGGCGCCAGGCGATGGTCAGGATCGTGATCCGTGCCGTTGTCCTGCTGGCGCTCGGCTACGCGCTGACGGCCCTCGGCACGTCGATCGAGGTGATCCTCAGCTTCTACGGGCTGCTCTTCCTGACGGTCCTCCCGCTGTACCGGTTGCGGGCACGGACACTCGCGCTGCTCGCCGCCGCGGCCACGCTGATCCTGCCGCAGGTTCTGTACGTGATACGGGCGTCGATCGAGGGAGGCAACTGGGCCGACGCCGTCATCGCCCGGGACCCGCTGGCCTGGATCAGCGGCTCGGACGGGTTCGTCGAGCTGCTGTTCACAGGGTCGTATCCGGTCGTCACCTGGATCCCCTTCCTGCTCGCGGGCATGGCGGTGGCCCGGCTCGACCTCACTCGGCCCGGCATCCGATCCCGGCTGGCCCTGACCGGCGGGGTGCTCGCCGCGCTCGGCTACGGCGGCTCGTGGCTGGCCCTGCACTTCGTCCCCCACGCTCTCTCCGCCGTCGCGGCCGCGACGGACGGCGGTACGGCATCGGCCGCGTGGTGGTCCGACACCGTCGGTGACGTCCCGGACCACAGCCCGCTCGCCTGGCTGCTGGTCGCCGCACCGCACAGCCAGACGACCTTCTCCATCCTCGGCAACACGGGTGTCGGCATCCTGGTGGTGACCGCGTGCCTGGCCGTCGCCGACCGGCTGCCGCGCCTCACGCGCCTGGCCAGGCCCGTCGCAGCGGTCGGCATGATAGCGCTGACCGTCTACGTCCTCCACATCGTCGCCCTCTGGTTCTTCACCGACGTCTGGTACGTGTCCGCGATGGAGGACGAGGGCATGTCCGGTCTGCCGGTGCTGCTCAGCTTCATCGCAGCCGCCGGCCTCTTCGCCACCCTGTGGACTCGCCAGTTCCGGCGTGGCCCCTTCGAGCATCTGCTCCACGTCGCCACCCGGCCCGCGCGGTACGTCAAGTAAGACGCTCAGCCCTTCTGCCGCAGACCGTCGCAGCAAGCGCCCGCCCCGTTCCACGGGGCGGCCGCGGCAGACCACGAGGCCGTCGACTGTGGTGGCCCAGTCACCAAGGGTGCGAACAACATGAATTGCTCTTGCCTGAATTTTGTACGCATGCAGTAGCTTCCGCCCTGCCGCCGCCGCTGTGCGCGTCGTCCACGGCGGCGGCCTCGTGCGCCCATCAAGTCGAAGGCCAGCCATGTCCGTCCTGACCTATCCCGAAGCCATAGGTGTCGGCCTGTTGCAAGGCGTCACCGAGCTGTTCCCGGTCTCCAGTCTGGGACACAGCATCCTCATCCCGGCCCTCCTGGGCGGGCACTGGAAACACGATCTGGACGTCTCGGCCGACGGGTCGCTGTACCTCAACGAACTGGTCGGCCTCCACCTGGCCACCGCCCTGGCGCTGGTCGTGTTCTTCTGGCGCGACTGGGTGCGGGTGATCCGGGGGTTGACCACGTCCATCACGCAGCGGCGTATCGAGACCGTGGACCAGCGGCTCGCCTGGCTGATCATCACGGCCAGCATCCCGGTCGCTGTCGCCGGCCTCGCGCTCGACAAGGTGTTCCGCACCACCCTGGGCCGGCCCGTCCCGACGGCGATCTTCCTGGCCCTCAACGGCATCGTGCTGTTCGTCACCGAGCAGTTGCGGCGTGGCGGTACGGGCCGCAGGCGCGCGGGAGCCTCGGCGGCGCCCGGTGAGGAGCACCTCACCCCGGACGAGCTGTCGGACCAGCGGATCACCGGCATGTCCATACGGCAGGCGATGCTGATCGGCGCGGCCCAGATCCTCGCCCTCCTTCCCGGGATCAGCCGCTCCGGGTCCACCATCAGCGCGGGTATCTTCAAGGGCCTCAATCACGAGGACTCCGCACGGTTCGCGTTCCTGCTCGCCACGCCGGTGATCGGCGGAGCGGCACTGCTCAAGCTGCCCCCGCTGCTGGGTTCCGAGGGCAACGGCCTGCGGGGACCGCTGCTGGCGGGAAGCGTCGCCGCCTTCGTGGCCGCCTACCTCGCCACCCGCTATCTGGTCAGGTACTTCGAGCACCGGACCCTCATCCCGTTCGCCATCTACTGCTCCGTGGCGGGACTCGGCAGTCTGGCCTACTTCGCCATCGGGTGACCGGGACCAGGTTGATCCCCGACCGCCGATGAACTCGCGCCGCCTGGGCCTGCGGAAGGCCCGGACGCAAGGGACGGGTCTGCCCAGCCTGCTGTCTTCTACAACGCTGTAGAAGGTGACGGGATGCCAGTTCGCCTTCGTGCGCGACGTGGCGGACCCGGACGAAGGGGAGTCGACATGGCCCTGTGGGACCGCATCAAGGATTCGGCGTCGCAGATGCAGACCCAGCTGGTGGCGAAGAAGAACGACCTGAAGAGCGGTGCGTTCCGCGATGCGAGCATGGCGATGTGCGCTCTTGTCGCTGCGGCCGACGGGAAGATCGCCCCCCCCCGAGCGCCAGCGCGTCGCGCAGCTGATCTTCAGCAACGAGGTGCTGACGAACTTTCCCGCCGACGACCTCAAGCGCCGCTTCGAGGACAACCTCGAGAAGCTGACCGCCGACTTCGACTTCGGCAAGGTGAGCGTGTTGCAGGAGGTCGCCAAGGCGAAGAGGAAGCCCGCCGAGGCACGCGCGGTGATCCAGATCGGCATCGTCATCGGTGGCGCCGACGGTGACTTCGACGCCACCGAGCGCGCCGTGGTCCGAGACGCCTGCTTCGCGCTGGGGCTCCCGCCTCACGAGTTCGACCTGTGACCGAAGCGCCTTGGCGCGACGCGTCGATGGGGCCGACAGGGATTCCAGCCTGCCGGCCCCATCGACGTCTCAGGGTCAGAGCGGGGTGGCCGCGCGGAGCAGGAGCAGCAGGGTGACCGCCGAGTTGGCCGAGAACATCGCCGACAGGAGAACTCCAAGGGCCGCGGTCCACAGGGCCAGGCCCACCGTCGTGAAGACCGGCGGCCAGGTGCGCGCGGCGGGTGCCGGCCCGAGGAGGGCCGCAACTCGGCGCGGCAGCGGGCCCGGTGCGGCGAGGCCGGCGAGTGTGGGTGCGGGTGCGGCGTGCGAGACGAGGGCCGCCTTGCCGATCGCACGGGCGACTGCCTTGCGGCTGCCGACGGCCTGGGCGGCTTCCTCGTCCGCCCATCGCTCCGCCGTGTAGGACACGGTGGTTCGCAGCGGCACCAGGAACGGGTTGGCGCAGGCGGCCAGTTGGACCAGCAGCAGGTGACGGTGGTGCCGGGCCGCCAGGTGGGAGCGCTCGTGGGCGAACAGGGCGCGGCGCTCCCGGGACGAGAGGCGGGAGAGCAGCCCCGTGGACACCACGATGCGGTCGCGCAGACGGCCCGGAAGCGCGTAGGCATAGGGCTGGGAATCGGGCAGGACCGCGACCTGCGTGCGCGGCAGACCCTTCAGGGCCTCATGTGCCTGCCACCGCACCCGGCAGTGGCACAGCAGGGCTCGGGCGCAGCGCCCGACGACCGCGATCAGCGCGGGGGATCGCCGCCTTCCCGGCGATCTCGTGGCGCGGCACACTCTCGCGCACCTCGGGGTCCGACCAGCCGTCCGGCAGGGGATTGCCCGGCAGTTGGGCGGTGCCGACCACCATCAGCAGGGCCAGGCACACCGTGCTGCACACGGCCATGACACACGAGGCGCCGGTCAGCAGCACTGTGGCGCTGCGGGGGTGAACGCGTTGTTCGGCCAGGCGCGCGATCGGCCAGGCGGTCAACGGAAGCACCAGAGGGAGGAAGACGAAGACACCCATGCGTTCTCAGTCCTCGGCGTCGGCCTGGTCCAGCAGTTCACGCAGCAGTTGTTCGTCGTCTTCCGGCAGCGTGGTGATGAAGCTGGTCAGCACCGCTCTGCGGTCCTGCTCGCCGTCCAGCACCTGGTGCATCTTCAACGCGGCGAGACCGGCCTCGTCCGCGGCGGGCATCCATACGAACGACCGCCCTTCGCGCTTGCGGGTGACGGCGTTCTTCGCCAGCAGGCGGGCCAGTACCGTCATCACGGTCGTGTACGCGAGCTCGGCGGCCAGATGCTCCTGTACCCAGCCGGCGGTCACCGGTCCTCGGGCAGCGCTGCGAGCACCTGCGTCTCCAAAGCGCCCTGAGCCCTGCGCCGACGGCGCGGATCCGGCTCCGTCACACCCTGTCTCCCTTCTGTGTCCTCCTGGCCTCGACTGCTCGTGCCGGGGGAACACCCATCGTATAGAGCGGGTGGCCGCGGCCCGCTGTGGCCGGTGGGGCGCGTGAGAAGCGACGACGTGCCGAGCGGGAGGCGCTGCGGTGAGCCGGTCCCCGCGGCGGGGCAGGCGTGGCACCGCCTCACGCGGGCCTTAGTCCGCCTGCTGTACAAGGATGCTGGCCGAGAGCGGGGCGCAGAGAGGGCGGGACATGTCCGATTCCGGGGCACCGAGGCGCCTGTGGTGGCTCCTCGTCGTGGTGTTCGCCTTGGCGGTGTACGGCATCGTGCGTGCGGTCGGCACCCCGCAGGGCGCCACGCCGCGTTCGGCAGAGGCATCACCCTCCACACCGAGCCCGTCGGCCGACCGGTCCACTCCCTCTCCCTCGGCGACGACCGCCACGTCGTACGATCCGGCCGCCTACGCCTCCCAGGTCCGTGCCCGGGCTCGTCAGACCGGCGTGAGCGCCCAGTTGCTGATGGCGATCCTCTACAACGAGGCGTACAAACCGCACGATCCGTCCTTCGAGCGGGCCTGGCAGAAGTACAAGCCGGATGCCGCCTTCGGTATCGCGAACATGCACCGAGCCGCCTTCGACGAGGTGAAACAGGGCCGGGACTTCGCCGGCCGCCGCTGGGAGGAACTGCCCGACGACCGCGGCCTCGCCATCGAGGCCGAGGCCTGGTACCTCCACGACCTGGCGACCCGACTGCCCGTCCGCTGGTCCGCCTCGTACACGAAGGACGACCTGCTGGCCCTCGGGTACAACACCGGTGCGAGCAACATGCCTGTCTTCGCCCGCGGCGTGGCCCCGGGCAGCCAGGCCCGGTCGTACCTGGACCGGCTGCACGCGAACTGGGCGAAGGCGGGCAGGGCTGTCGGCGCGGGCTGACGCATTCGCGGTGCCCTGACCGGAACGACGGCCGACTACGGGTGCCGATCTTTCCCGTGCGGAGCAGGTAACTTGCAACATTGCGCAATAATTGAAGTCAACGGGGGGTAGGCCCCGGTGTGTCGGGCGGAGGAAGGGCATGTATGCCGCGCGGGGACATCCGGCGAGTGCGTGAGGTGAATCTGCGGCTGGGCGCCGCGTTGGCCGAGGTCGAGGGGCTCTATGCGGCCTTGCTGAGGGCCGGTTCCTCCAGGCGGCGCCGACGGCTGCAGGCGGAACTGGCGCGCGCCGCCGGGCGGCTCGCCGCTCTGGCGGCCGCTCCGTCGGACGTAGGGCCCCCGGTCGTCCGGGTGCGGCGCTCGCGTTGGGGGCGGCGACGGGCTCTGGCCGAACGAGGTGCGGCGTGGATCGTCACGCGGTACGGACGAGGCGTGCACTGAGGCCAGAGGTTCCGCGTACCTGGCGCGCACCGCCCGGGGGAGACCGTGAGGGCCGGCCCGGCCACCGAGAGCCGCCCGGCTCGCTGAGTCCCGTGCGCCCGGGTTCTTCAGGGGCTGGCGATGTCGAATCCGTACCGCAGTGGCTCTCCGGTCACGCCGTGGTCGCGACGGTAGACGAACACCGCTTCCGCGCGCAGGCCGCACGATGCGGTCTCCACCTGGCAGGGATACGTCACCTGGATCACGCGCGGCCGGCCGGAGACCTTCACCCGCAGTCCGTTCGCGGGCCCTCCGTCAAGCACCGCGGATTCCCATGCAGTCATGTCGGTCGTCTCCACGCCGACAGTTTAAGGGTTGCGCAAGTGTTTAGGCGTAGCGAGGCGAGTCGCGACCGCTCGGGCAGACGACCGGCGATCCATCACGATCTACAGTGTTGTAGAAGTGTCTTCCGCAGGGCGATCGCCCAACCTGTCTGCTCTCCCGCGGTGTTGGCCGGGAGATGTCCCAGCGCGACAAGGAGCCAAGGCAGCACGATGCCGGAGCGGCACGATCAGACGGGCGCCGTCGAGCCCGGGTCCGTCCGTCCGGAACTGGCGCGCCGTTGCCGCCGTATCACTGAGGCCCGGTGGTTCGCCCTGACGGTCTTCGCTGTGATCCTTCTCAACGCGGCGTTGCTCGGCATGGAGACGTACTCCGGAGTCGTCGAGGAATGGCATCTGTGGTTGCGGCTGGCCGAGCACGGCTGCCTCGTCGTGTTCACCGTCGAGATCCTGTTGCGCCTGGGCGGGCACGCCGACCGTCCCCGGGACTTCTTCAAGGACCCGTGGAACCTCTTCGACCTCGCCGCGGTCCTGTGTGCGTTCCTGCCCGTCGTCCGCGAGAACACCACGGTCCTGCGTCTGCTGCGGCCGGCCCGGGTGCTGCGCCGGCCCGTTTCCTGCCCCAGCTGCGGATCGTGCTGGTAGCGGTCGCTCGCAGTCTGCCCGGCACGCTCAGCTTCCTGCTCGTCGGCGGACTGCTGATGTACGTGTACGCGATGGTGGGCCGGGGCTTCTTCGGCCGCCAGGACCCCGAGCGCTACGGCTCCATCGGCCGCGCGGTCCTGACCCTCTTCCTCCTGATGACCCTGGACGGCATGGGCGACGCGGTGCATGCGGGCCTGCACGTCTCCCGCTGGAGCCTCGTCAACTACGCCTCCTGCGTACTGCTCGCCTCCCTCGAACGAGATCTCGTCCAGACGGCGCCGCCCTACGCCGGTCAGGCGCCGCGCACACTCCCGGCCGGCGGACCCGGCTCCTCCTGAAAGGCCTCAGCTACCGTCCCGACAAGCGGCCCCAAAGCCCCACGACCAGCTCGACCGACCTTGTGGTCGAGCGGCAGCCGTGGCCCGACCCCCGCGATCGCTCCACGTTGAGCACATGGCAGAACTCGGTCTGCCACCCTCAGTTCACGGGGACAAGGGTCAGGTAGGCCAGACCCAGGAGGCCGCGATACCCCCGGAGCCATGTGCTGCGGTGGCGGTCGACGCGGTCGCGGGTCTCTTCCGCCCGGGGGTGATCGGGGTGGGCGGCGAGCCATTCCTCGACGTCCGACTGGTAGCCGGACTCGAACTCCTCCCACTCATCGCTATTGGCGGTCTCGATCCAGGCGGGCCGGAAGCCCGCGGCGACGGCGAGGTCGACAAGGCCCGCGAGGTCGTGGAACTCGGAGCGGGAGGCGTCCGGCCACATGGCCGACAGCTCCGCCGGAGTGGGCGGGCGCTGCCAGAAACCCTCGCCGAGAAGGACACGGCCGCCGGGGGCGACCAGGCGGCGGAGGGCGCGGAGCGCGGCCGCGGTGTGCTCGGGCGGCTGGGCATCGCTGAGGGCGTGGCTGGCGCTGAAGCAGAGAACGATGTCGGTGGGGCCTCGGCCGGTGTCGGCGGCGGACTCCTGGACGAAACGGACACGCTCGGCCAGCCCCCGCGCCTCGGCGTTGGCGCGCCCGCGGGCAAGGTCGTGCTCATTGAGGTCGACACCGACGCCGGTCGCGCCGGGCGTCGCCTCGATGAGGCGGAGCATGAACTCGCCCCAGCCGCAGCCGATGTCGAGCACGGTGGTCGGAGCGGTCGGGCCGGCTTGGGCGGTGAGCCGTCGGATCATCCTTGCCGCCCGGTCCTCGGAAAGCGGTCCGTGGAAGGTGAGCCGGGTGAGCCGCGGCGGGCCGGTGGTGTCATCCATGAGCCCGAACAGTAGGGAAGGCCCAGCCCTTGGGGACACCGGATTTCCGAGTGACCGCGGCCGAACGGGCGGTCGACGACCGACCGCCTCCCGGTCGGCGTCGCCGGGAGACCTCGGGGTCCTTTCGAACGGACCACGTTCATCACCCGGTGGCCACGGTCTCCGTGCCGCTGCGCAGAGCTCGCTCCTCCGCGTCGGCCAACCAGAAGAAGACGGCCGGCAGGGTGAGCTCGATCACCGCCAGTGCGATCTGGAACCAGTGCGGCCAGCCGTGAACGGCGAGCGAAATCAGCCGCCCCACCCCGCCCAGCAGAAAGACCCCGGCCAGCCACCGCACCGCCTGAGCCGGGACAGGCCGCTGCCGAGCGGCCCAGAGCCAGGCCAGCCCGTAGCCGACGAAGCCGGCCCCCATGAACCGGCCCCAGCTGTCCACCGTCGTGCCGGCGGAACCTGCGCCGGGGATCGCCGCGTTGCCCAGCACCACATGAAACACACCGATCGCCACACAGGCCCAGCCCATCAGCTGTCACCAGCTCCTCGCCGTCGGAGCACGGCTCTTCGCCGCACGCCCGTACGACGACGTGCTGATGGAGGAGGTCGCCAAGGAGGCCGGCATCTCCCGAGCCCTGCTCTACCGCCACTTCCCCAGCAAGCACGCGCTCTTCGCGGCCGTCTACCAGCAGGCCGCGGACCAACTGCTCGACGAAACCCGGCTCGACCCCGCCGACTCCCTGACGGGGCAGCTCATCCAGGGCATGGACGTCCATCTCGACTACTTCATGGCCAACCGCCACGCCGTCCTCGCCGCGAATCGGGTCCTCTCGGGCGACCCGGTCATTCAGTCGATCATGACGAACGAGCTGGACGCACTCCGCACGCGGCTGCTGGCCGTACTCCCACTCGCGGACGACAGCGCCCGCGAGGCCGTGTCCGCCGTCCTGAAAAGCTGGCTGGTCTTCGTCCAGGTCCTCTGCGTTGACTGGCTCACCCGCGAGACCTGCACCCGCACCCAGCTCCGCGACATCTGCATCGGCGCGCTTCTCGGCGCCCTCCGGCCTCTGCTCGCCGACGGCCCCGTACCGAGTGGCCGCCGCAGGGGCCCGGCACGGATGCCTAGCGCTCAGCACCCGACTGCACTCACGGGGCCGGCCGTCGACCGCCGAGGCGTAGCGAACAGGCCGACGGGGCCAGGAGTTACGGATCCACGGGGTGCGGTATCGCCTAGTCGTATCCTTACCCCCGCTGAACCTCGCCTTTCACACTGCGCGATACCTTTTCCAGTAGTTTCAAGAACAACATGGCAGTCAGGGAGACCGGCGCGGTGAAGCGGCGCAGCAGGCGTGGCGGGATGTATGTACCACTGGCGGGGGCGGTCGCGACGACCCTGGCGGTCGGCGGCTGCGGCGCGAGCGGTGGCAACGCGACCGGCCCGACGGCCACCACGAGGCAGGCCGCACCCACCGGCGGCATTCCGAGCGGCGCGCCGCACCACGTTGACGACGCTGCCGCCTGGCACAAGTGGGGCCTGACGCCGTTGCCCGCGACCCCTGAGCCCCCCGCCGACAAGCCCGTCAAACTCTCCGCGACCGGCCCGGTCCCGGTCTTCACGCACATACCGACCTCGCAGAAGGTCGTCTTCATAACCGTCGACGACGGACTGGAGAAGGATCCCAAGTTCATCGAGATGATGCGGGATCTGAAAGTCCCGATCACGATGTTCCTGATGAACGACGCCATCAAGTCGGACTACGGGTACTTCAAGCCGCTGCAGGCGATGGGCGACCACATACAGAACCACACCCTGCACCACCCCCCGATGAACACCGTCCCGCTGGCCCGTCAGAAGGAAGAGGTGTGCGGGGACCAGAAGATCCTCACCAAGGAGTACGGCACCGCGCCGCTGCTGTTCCGCCCGCCCTACGGCGCGTACAACGCCAACACCAAGATCGCGGTGGGTGAGTGCGGGCCGCGGGCGATCGTCTGGTGGCGCGAATCCATGCAGATCCGCAACATGCAGTACCAGCAGGCGGACAAGAAGCTGCAGCCCGGCGACATCATCCTCGCCCACTTCCGGGGCCCGGCGGAGCTCAAGGGCGTCACCATGACGAAGATGTTCGGCAACATGCTCAAGCGGATACAGGAGCAGGGATTCGCGGTGGCGCGCCTGGAGGACTACATCCAGCCGCCGACCGCTGCCCACTGAAAGCGGCTCGGCGGGTCATTACGCCGCGTGCGTGCGTGTTCATCGCCGTCGCGGACTCCAGGCAGGTGCGCAATGATTTCGCGTTAAGCTCGGGGCGTGACTCCTCGATCTTCCGCGCGCCCCGGCGGGCGCAGTGCGCGCGTCCAGCAGGCCGTTCATCAAGCGGTACGAGATCTTGAGGCCGAAGGCGGCCGTGAGGTGCTGACCGTGCCCCTCATCGCGGCCCGGGCCGGGGTCACCCCCTCCACGATCTACCGGCGCTGGGGCGACGTGCGCGAGTTGCTCTCCGATGTGGCGGTGGAGCGACTCCGCCCGGAGGCGCCCCCCGCCGACCACGGGTCTTTGCGCGCCGACCTGGAGGCGTGGGTAGAGCAGTTCACGGAGGAGATGTCCTCACAGATCGGCCGGACCTACATCCGCGACGCCCTGCTGGGTGACCCCGAGCACGGCAACGCAGCCCGCTGCTCCGACTACGCCGCCGAGCAGCTCAAGGTCATCGGTGCCCGGGCCGCCGGCCGCGGAGAGGCGGTACCCGGGGTCGAAGCCATGCTGGACGCCATCGTCGCGCCGCTGATCTACCGCATCCTGTTCCGCCCTTCGGACCTGTCACCCGCCTACACCCACACCCTGGTGTCGTTGGTGGTCGCACCGCGCTGAGCGGGCGAGCCGCACTCAAGCGGGTCTGTCCAGCGACCTAAAAGCGAATGGTTTGCTTTAGGGTGCGGCCCGGTCTAGGATTGCTTAAAGCGAACCAGTTGCGTTAAGTGCTCGGAAGGCGTCATGCCCACGGCCACCGGCCGTGAGCAATGCTCAAGACCTGTGGATTGGTTCCGGGGAGGCACGCGGAGGGCGTACCTTCCCGAATGATCCTTTGATGGTCACCGAGTAGGCCCGCGTTCGCAGCGCGGGTCGGGAAGGCAC
>NZ_JBIARC010000025.1:0-124495 GCF_042889625.1 Streptomyces sp. NPDC002573
CATGGACGATCAACCCAGCCACCGCATAGACCGAGGGGCCACCCGGCCCACGGCCGGGCAGCCCCTCAGCAAGATCTTCATGAGTCTTCTAGCCCTTCCGTCGCTCAGGAGCGCTCGCCGCTCCGGGGGCGGGGTACGGCGATGGCCGTCGCGGCAAAGCCCCGCCCCGCCGTCCAGCGCCCGTCGAAGATCTCGATGCGGTGGTTGTCGACCACCGGTCCCGGGACCAGCAGCCGCGCCCGGAAACGGCCGGGGGCGCCGGGCTCGGGAGCCGGGTCGATCTCTATGTCGGCCTGCTGGAAATCCAGCCACTTTCCGGTCAGGGGGAACCACGCCTTGTAGACGGACTCCTTGGCGCTGAACAGCAGCCGATCCCAGTGGACGGAGGGGTGGCTGCGGGCAAGGGCCCGCAGCCGGGTCTCCTCGGTGGGCAGCGCGACCGCCTCCAGGACGCCCTCGGGCAGCCGGTCGTGCGGTTCCGCGTCGATGCCGACCGAGACCAGCTCGCCGGCGTGCACCAGCGCGGCGGCGCAGTACCCCTCGCAGTGGGTCATGCTGCCGATCAGCCCGTCCGGCCAGCGCGGTGCGCCCCGCTCGCCGGGCAGGATGGGCCCCGGCGGGACGCCGAGCTTCTCCATGGCCTGCCGCGCACAGCCCCGCGCAGCCCGGAACTCCCGCTGCCGCTTCTCGACGGCCCGCGCCACGACCGCCTCCTCCTCCGGATAGAGGAGGACGCCGTCGCCGAGCGCGTCACGTCCGTATGCCTCCACGACCGCGATCGAACCCGGGAGCAGCTCCTCGATCACCTGCTGGGACCTCCATCGGCAGAATACGGCGCAGCCGCCCTGGCGGTGTCGCGCGCGGACGCCATTCTCGGGGATAGCCCACCGACACCTCTTCGAAGCGCACGCCCTCGTGATGCGTGGTGCGCGGAATGTGCAGATGACCGTAGACCATGCAGGCGACCCGGAAACGGCGGTGCCAGTCGGCGGTCAGCCGGGTCCCGCACCACATGGCGAACTCGGGGTGGCGCAGGATGTTCGTGGGGTGCCGGTCCAGCGGGTAGTGGTTCATCAGCACGGTGGGAAGATCGTCGGGGATCTCCTCCAGTCTGCGCTCGGTCTCGGCCACCCTGGCCCGGCACCAGGCCTCGCGGCTCGGGTAGGGGTCGGGGTGCAGCAGATACTCGTCGGTGCACACGATCCCGGTGCCGTGGGCGTACTCGAGCCCCTGCTCCTTGGTCGTGCAGCCCTGCGGCAGGAACGAGTAGTCGTAGAGCAGGAAGAGCGGTGCGACGGCCACCGGACCGCCCGGCCCCTCCCAGACCGGGTAGGGGTCCTCGGGGGTGGTCACGCCCAGCTCCCGGCACATGGCGACCAGATGGTCGTAGCGCTCGACGCCGCGCAGGGTGACGGGGTCCCTCTGGTGGGTCCACAGTTCGTGGTTGCCCGGCGACCAGAGCACCTTGCGGAAGCGGCCGGCCAGCAGTTCCAGGGCCCAGCGGATGTCGGCGACGGTCTCGGCCACGTCACCCGCGACAAGGAGCCAGTCCTCGTCCGAGGTGGGGCGCATGCGCTCGACGAGGGCGCGGTTCTCCGGGTACCCGATGTGCAGGTCGCTGATGGCGAGCAGCTGTCCACGGCCGTCCGTCGACTCCACCCTCGCCCCTTTCGAGAACCGAATAGGAACACAAGACCACATCGGGCCTCCGAGGGACAAGAGCGACCCGCGGAGGATGCCGGTGCCTCCCGGAAAACGCCTGGAATCCCTCTACCCACAGGTCCGGAGGCCTCCGTCACGCCCGGCCCACAGCCCCCGGAAGCGGGCTGCTCCCTCCGGCCCGCATCCCTCGAACAGCCTGTTTCCACATGGCCGGAAAACAGGCAGGAATCCGTAACCTGCGCGTGGCACGGAGAGTGTCCGGGAGGCCCTATGATCGCCCCAACACCTCCGCCACGGACGCTTTCACGCGTACGGCGGTGCAGTGTACCTCCCCCTCCCATGGCCGGGCACGGCCTGCTCCGCCCTGCCCGCGCACCCTGAAAGGTGGCCTGCATGGTCTCTCGCGTACGCGTCTGGCTCAACCGCACGTACGCGGAGAACGTGTTCTTCATGGAACAGCTGCGGAGAAATCCCAGCGACCGCGCCGTCGACATCCATGCCACGCACGGCGACCCCGACTCGCCCGTCCTGGCCGCGGCGGACACCGCCGAACTGGAGCCGGAGGGGCTGTCCCCGGCCGGGTATGTGGAGTACGCCCTCGACCAGTGCGTGCGGCGCGGCATCGACGTGTTCGTACCGCGGCTGCACCAGGAGGCGATCGTCGCGCACCGCGCCGAGTTCGAGGCGGCCGGTACGGCGCTCCTGGCGCCGACAGCCGAGGCGGTGGCGGTCTTCCATGACAAGGCGACGGCGTATCAGGCCGTGCAGTCCATCGGGATTCCGGTGCCGCCGTGGCGGCGGGTCACGAACGAGGACGAACTCCTCAGCGCGGTGGAGGAGTTGGAGGCCTACGGTCACAAGGCGTGCTTCAAGCCGGCCGCAGGCGCGGGCGGGGCGGGCTTCCGCGTCATCACGCGCGCCCCGTTCTCGATGGCACATCTGAACGGGTTCCCGGGCCCCTATGTGCCGCTGGACCTGGTCGTCCGAGCGGTGCGTGAGGCCGAGGAGCCCGTCGACTGGCTGGTGATGCCGCGGCTGGCGGAGCCGGAGGTGTCGGTGGACTGCCTGACCGGACCCGACAACCTGATCCGTATGGCGGTGGCCCGCACCAAGAACGGGCGCCGCCGGGGCTTCACGCTGGACAAGCGGTGGGTGGAGCCGGCCACGCGGCTCGCGGAGGGTTTCGGGCTGCACTACCTGTCCAACATCCAGTTCCGGATGTTCGGGGAGGAGGCGGTGCTGCTGGACGTCAACACGCGCCCGGCGGGCGGGCTGCACCAGCTGTCGCTGTGCGGCGTCAACGCCCCTTGGGCGGCCGTGCAGTTGGCGCTCGGCGAGGACCCGGGCCAGGTCGTGCCGCCGTTCCTGGGCACGGACTACGCGGTGGTGTCGGGCCCCCGTCCGCTCCGCTCGCTCTCGCTGCCGGAGCAGCGGGCGGGCGAGGTGGAGCAGGCCCCGGTGCTGCCCGCCGTGCCGGTCGCCCCGGTCGAGGTCGGCACGGCACAGGCCCTGCCCCTTTAGGAATACGACGGGCCAGGAGTACGTCGGGCCGTTCCCGCTCTTCGGCAGGTTCGGCCCGGGCCGACCCATGCTCTACTGCGATGGGTCACCCCACCGGACTGGACCAATCCTCCCCCGAACTCTTGACACCTGGATTGGTCCATACCAACTTGGTTGCGCACTCTACTGCACTGCCCTGCACTCCCGAACCCCCCATCGCCTTCAGGGAGATCGCGTGCGCACACTCCTCAGACGTCCCAGACGTGCCCTCTTCGCTCTCATCGGCTCCGCCGCCCTGGCGCTGGGCGGGGCGGTCGCCCTCCCCGGGACCGCCCAGGCGGCCAACATCCTGTCGAACCCCGGCTTCGAGTCGGGCCTCTCCCCCTGGTCCTGCACCGGCAATCTCGGCTCGGTCGTCTCCAGTCCCGTGCACGGCGGCTCCAAGGCCCTCGCCGGAGCCGCCAGTTCGAGCGACGACGCACAGTGCAGCCAGACCGTGTCGGTCCAGCCGAACACGACGTACAGCCTCAGCGGCTGGGTCCGCGGCAGCTATGTCTTCCTCGGTGTGGACGGCGGCGCCTCGACCTGGACCACGTCCCCGTCGGCCTACAGCCAGCTGTCCGTCTCCTTCACCACCGGCGCCTCGCAGACCAGCGCCACGATCTATGTCCACGGCTGGTACGCGCAGGGCACGTACTACGCCGACGACATCAGCCTGGACGGACCCGGTGGCGGCGGTGGCGGCTCCGACACCCAGGCACCGACCGCGCCCACCGGCCTGACCTCCACCGGCAAGACCTCCTCCAGCGTGTCGCTGCAGTGGAACGCCTCGACGGACAACGTCGGTGTGACCGCGTACGACATCTACCGCGGCTCCAGCCAGGTGCTGAGCGTCTCCGGTACGTCCGCCACGGTCAGCGGTCTGTCGCCCAGCACCGGGTACACCTTCACCGTGAAGGCACGGGACGCGGCCGGGAACACCTCCGCGGCCTCCAACTCCGTGTCGGTCACCACGGACGCGGGCAGCGGCGGCGGCACCGGCTTCAAGCAGGCGGCGCCGTACCTCTACGAGGGCTGGGGCGACCCGCCGAACCCGGGCACGGTGATGAGCGCGACCGGCATCAAGTGGTTCACGATGGCGTTCGTGCTCGACTCCGGTGGCTGCACCCCCGCCTGGGACGGCAGCCGCCCGCTGACCGGTGGCGCCGACCAGACCGCCATCAACCAGATCCGCGCCGCAGGCGGTGACATCGTGCCGTCCTTCGGCGGCTGGTCGGGCAGCAAGCTCGGAGCCAACTGCTCCTCCGCGAGCGCGCTCGCCGGAGCCCTGCAGAAGGTGATCGACGCCTACTCCCTGAAGGCGATCGACATGGACATCGAGAACTCGGACGAGTTCGAGAACGAGGCCGTGCAGGCGAAGATCCTGACCGCCCTGAAGACGGTCAAGGCCAACAACCCCGGCCTGAGGACCATCGTCACCTTCGGCACCTCGACCACCGGCCCGACCTACTACGGCAACCGGCTGATCGAGCAGGCCCAGTCGCTCGGCACGAACGTCGACGTCTTCACCATCATGCCGTTCGACTTCGGCGGCGGCTCGGACATGTACGGCAACACGGTGAACGCGGCCGAGGGACTGAAGGCCAAGCTGAAGTCGACCTTCGGCTGGGACGACGAGACGGCCTACGCGCACATGGGCATCTCCGGTATGAACGGCCTGTCCGACCAGCAGGAGAACACCACCCCCGCGATCTGGACCCAGATCCGCGACTGGGCGAACTCCCACCACATCGCGCGGCTCGCCTACTGGGCGGTCAACCGCGACCGGCCGTGCGCGGGCGGCGGCGTGGTGAGCAACTGCTCCGGTATCGACCAGAGCAACTGGCAGTTCACCTCCATCACCGCCGGGTTCACCGGCTGAGCACACGGGGTGGGGGTGACCGCGGCGCCGGTCATCCCCACCCCTTCTCGGCTCAGAAGCGGCCCGACCCCCGGTACAGCTCCAGTTCCCCGTCCAGTTCCACGGCGAGCACGGTGGCGTGCGGGTCGAGGTCCGCCGCGGACGGCGGCTCGATCCACAGCACCCCCGGGGTCTCGTGCAGTCCGCCGGTGACCCGGTGGGCCAGTTCGGTGCCACTGCCGAGCACGGTGACCCGGCGCACCGAGCCGAGCAGGGCGACGCCGTCGTGGTGCCGGCTGGTGAGCACGGCGTAGCGGGCGCCCGCTCGGGCGAACAGCGCCGCCCACGCACGGGGGTCGTAGCGTGCGGCCGTGAAGCGGTCGAGCTGGGACATGTAGCGGTCGTAGGGGACGATGTCGTCGTAGAACGACCAGGACTCCTGGACGCCGTCGACGGCGTACACGCCCCAGTGGACGAAGATCCCCAACTTGGCGTCGTTGAACCAGGGTTGTACGGGCACGCTCAGCTCTCCTCGGCACGCCGCAGGCGCAGTGTCAGGATCTGGAAGGGGCGCAGCGCGACGGGGACCGCGCCTCCTGCGGTGTCCGCGGTCTCGAGCGGGCGTTCCAGCAGGTCGGTGACCTGGGCTCCGGCGAGTGCGAAGCCCGTGCGCAGCACACCCGCCGCGCGACCGCCCCGGGACTCGTACAACCGCACCACGACATCTCCGGACCCGTCGTCGGCGAGCTTCACCGCCTCCACGGTCAGGCCTTCGCCGTCCACCGACACCACGGGGTCCGGCGCGCCCGCGGAGTCCGCCACGCGCAGCGGCAGATTGAGCGCGTAGCCCTCGGCGACCGCGTCCTCGATGCTCGCGCCCGGCAGCAGCGCATAGGTGAAGCGGTGGCTGCCCTGGTCGGCTCCCGGGTCGGGGACGCGCGGGGCGCGCACCAGGCTGAGGCGGACCGTGGTCGTCGTCCCCCCGTCCTCGCGCACGGTGCGGGAGACGTCGTGGCCGTACGTCGAGTCGTTGATCGCTCGCTGACGAGTACGAGGAGTTCGTCTTCGCCTGCTCGCAGGCCCAGCAGTACGCGTGGGTGCGCGACAACCACCCGCAGGTGTGGGCCCGCGGGCCGGGACAGGACCGGCTTCAGCGCCGCGCGGACGGCGGCCGCCGAGCCGGAGATGTCGTCGAGGTCCAGGAGGTCCATCGCCCGGTCGAGGGCGTGGGTGATCTCGTGCCGGCGCGGGTCGTGCTCGCCGAGCTCCACCATGAGTTCGCGCAGTACCTGGAGGTCCAGGTCGAGATGCCACACGTCCTCGTCCAGGACGGCGATGTCGGCGCGCCGGAAGGTGTAGAGCGGCTGGTCGCCCGCCGTGAGGACGTCGCCGAGCGGGGTCGGGCCCGCGAAGCCGTCGGCGAGGATGTCCGGGTTGGAGGCCGCCTCGACCAGGTAGTGGATCTCTTCGCCGCCCGCCGCCGGGTTGGCGATCGGCACGTACTGGTTGAGCGGGTTCACCGCCTTCAGCGGTCCCGTCGGCCAGGTGCACCAGGCCCTCCGCCTGGTTGCCGGGCCAGTCGCCGACGAAGCCGAGGTCGATGACGGCCTCGACCCGCCGCCCGGCCCACCCGGCGGGCACCTGCCCGCGCATCCGGAACCAGGTGGTGCCCCAGGGCGGCCCCCAGGGGGTGCCCTTCGCGAAGGGCTCGTACGAGGCCCCGGCGGCCTCCGCGAACCGCACCGGCTCCCCCGGGGCCTGCCAGGCCTCCACCTCCAGGGGCACCGCGGCGGCGTGGATCACGGGCTTGATGCGCTGGTTGTGGAGGCGCTCGACACGTTCCTCGATGCGGCGGCGTTCGTCGTGCATCAGCAGGTCTCCTGACGGGATTACTTGAGGTAGCCGAGGCCGGGGTGGACGGCGGTGTAGCCGTCGACGAGCCGCCGGGCGACATTGACGGAGTCGACGAGCGGGTGGAGTGCGAACGCCTTCACCGCCGTCGCGCGGGAGCCGGTCTCGGCCGCCGACAGCACCTCGCGCTCGACCGCCTTGACCGAGCAGACCAGGCCGGTGGCGTGGCCGGGCAGCGGGTCGGCCGCGAGGGGGTGTGCGCCGTTGGTGTCCACCAGGCAGGGGACCTCGATGACCGCGTCGGGGTCCAGCACCGACAGGGTGCCGCGGTTGCGCACGTTCAGGATCAGGGTGGTGCGCTCGTCGCGGGCGATGCCCCGCATCAGGGCGAGCGCCACCTTCTCGTAGCCGCCGGAGAGGTCGTCGGCCTCGCGTTCGCCCGCGCCCGCGGTCTCCCGGTTCTCGGCCATGTACGTGGCCTCGCGCTCGGCCCGGGTGCGGTCCCAGGTCGCCAGGGCCGCGGCGTCCGGGCGCTTCATCTCCTCGTAGAACCCGGCCTGCTGGTCGCGCAGGAAGGCGCCGCGGGTCTTCTCGGCCTCGCGGTAGGCGCGGACGGCCTCGCGGTTGAAGTAGTAGTAGTGCAGATACTCGTTCGGGATCGCGCCCAGGGACCGCAGCCAGTCGGTGCCGAACAGCTTGCCCTCCTCGAACGAGCCGAGCAGTCCGGGGTCGGCGAACAGCCTCGGCAGTTCGTCCCGGCCCGCGACGCGCAGACCGCGCACCCAGCCGAGGTGGTTGAGGCCGACGTAGTCGATGAAGGTCTCGCGCGGGTTCGCGACGCCGAGCACACGGGCGATACGGCGGCCGAGACCGACCGGTGAGTCGCAGATGCCGATGACGCGGTCGCCGAGGTGACGGGACATGGCCTCGGTGACCAGGCCCGCCGGGTTGGTGAAGTTGATGACCCAGGCCTCGGGGGCGAGCCGGGCCACCCGCCGCGCGATGTCGACGGCGACGGGCACGGTCCGCAGACCGTAGGCGATGCCGCCCGCGCCGACCGTCTCCTGGCCGAGGACGCCCTCCGCGAGCGCCACCCGCTCGTCGTTCGCACGTCCCTCCAGGCCGCCGACGCGGATCGCGGAGAAGACGAAGTCGGCGCCGCGCAGCGCCTCGTCGAGATCGGTCGTGGCGGTCACCTCGGGCGCGTCCGGGACGCCCGCGGCCTGTTCGGCCAGCACCCGGGTCACCGCGGACAGCCGGCCGGCGTCCAGATCGTGCAGCACCACACGGGTGACCCGGCCCTCGGCGCGGTCCCCGAGCAGCGCCCCGTACACGAGCGGCACCCGGAACCCGCCGCCGCCCAGAATCGTCAGCCTCACGTCTCCGCCTCTCCTGCCACGGCCACCTCGACGCCCGCTTCCTCCAGGGAGGACCGGGTCGCCGGGTCGACCGCCGCGTTCGTCACCACCACGTCCAGGTCCTCGGGCCCGCAGACCCGTGCCATGCCCGTCCCCGGGAACTTCGCCGCGTCGGCGAGCAGGACGACCTTGTCGGCGGCCTTGATCATGGCCCGCTTGACCGGCACCTCGACGACCGTGGTGTCCATCACCTGCCCGCCCGGCCGCACCCCGCTGGTGCCGAGGAACAGCCAGTCGGCGTGCAGCTGGCGCAGGTTGTCCTCGGTGAGGAAGCCGACCAGGGAGCGGTACTCACGGCGCACCATGCCGCCCAGCAGCACCAGTTCGATGCCCTCGTCGTCGGCCAGTTCCTCGTAGACCACCAGATTGCTGGTGATCACGGTCAGCCGGCGTCCGTGCAGCTGCCGGGCCAGCCGGTAGGCGGTGGTGCCGATGTCCAGCAGCACCGACTGGCCGTCCGTGACCATCGCCGCCGCGCGCGCCGCTATCGCGTCCTTCTCGGACACGCGCACCTCGGCGACCTCGGCGAAGGGCTGGTCGCCCTCGTCGGCGACGGCACCGCCGTGCACCCGGGTGAGCAGGCCGTCCTCCTCCAGTTTGACCAGATCACGTCGGATCGTGGCGGCGCTCACGCCCAGTTGCTCGGACAGGTCGGTCACGGCCGCGGGACCACCGGAGCGCAGGGCCCGCAGGATGAGTTGATGTCGTCGTTCTGCCAGCACGCCATGAACAGTACTCGTCATCTTCAATCATTTCTATGCTCAGTTCTGCACGACTATTGACCAATCTCGGGGAGCGGCGCACGATTCCGTGCACCGAATTTGAACAGTTCTGATGAGGGACCGTTCTGGCGAGAGGACGTGCGTGTGGACGACGACCGGCCGGATGTGCTGCTGACCGGGCTGCTCTTCTACGACCTGGTCCTCACGGGACTGGGCGGACCCCTCGGTCGTGATCTGGCCGCTCGGCAACGAGTCCGACTACGGGGCGAACCACGACGCGGCGGCGGGCTGGCTGCGCCGCCACGATCCCACCCGGCCGCTTCAGTACGAGGGCGCCGCCAAACGGGGCTGGGCGGATCCCGCGGTCGCCTCCGACATCGCCTGCCCGATGTACGCGCCGATCGAGGACTGCGTCGCGCACGCCCTGTCCGGAGAACAGACCAAACCACTGATCCAGTGCGAATACGGGCACGCCATGGGCAACAGCAACGGCACGCTCGCCGACCACTGGGCTGCCATCGAGTCCACCCCGGGCCTTCAGGGCGGCTTCATCTGGGAGTTCTGGGACCACGGCATTCTCCAGCGCGTGAGCGACGGAAGACCCGCCGGGCGCGCTGGTGCCGGGCTGTATGACAACGGTGTCGCCGCGCCCGGCCACCGCTGGGCGTACGGCGGTGACTTCGGGGACCTCCCGAACGACGGCGCCTTCTGCGCGGACGGTGTCGTCTTTCCCGACCGCACGCCCAAACCGGCGATGTACGAGCACCGGGAGATCGCGGTGCCGCTCCGGCTGGAGTGCTTCCGGCACGAGGGCGTCGTCCTCCGCAACCACCAGCACTTCCGGGGCCTGGACTGGCTGAGAGCCGAATGGGAGCTGTCGCTCGCCGACGGCCCCACGCTCACGGCCCCGGCCGAGCTGCCCTCTCTCGCCCCGGGCGAGTCGACGGCCGTACGACTGCCGTTCAGGCTTCCGCGGAAGGGCGGCGAGGCCTGGCTGACCCTGCGGGTGCGCACGGCCGACGACGAGCCGTGGGCACCACGGGGCACCGAGGTGTGCGTGCCGCAGGTGCGGCTGCGCGGGCCCTCGGCCGAGTCGCCCGTCCCGGTCCCGGGCCGGTCCGTCGGGATCGACGAGGACGGCCTGCTGGTCCATCCGCTCCTGGCCGCCGCCCCCACGCTCACCCTGTGGCGGGCGCCCACCGACAACGACGAACTGGGCGGGACGGCCGGACGCTGGCGGGCCTGGGGGCTCGACCGGCTGGTCCGCACGGTGGTGGAGGTGCGCCGGGGTGACGGTCCGGTGACCGTGGTGTCCGCGTACGCCTGCGAGGCCGGTGCCGTCCGGCACGAGCAGGTGTTCACCGCCGTCGAGGGCGGCATCCGGGTGCAGGAGACCGCCGCACTGCCCCCGGAGCTCCTCGACGTGGCGCGGGTCGGCTCGGTCTTCGAGACGGTCCCGGGGCCGGATCTGCTGGAGTGGTACGGACAGGGCCCCTGGGAGAGCTACCCGGACCGCGCCGCGGGAGCACCCGTGGGACATCACTCCGCCCCCGTGGACGAGCTGTTCACCCCTTACCTGCGTCCCCAGGAGAGCGGCGGCCGGCACGGCGTACGGCACTTCACGCTCTGGGCGCCGGACGCCACCGGTCTCTCGGTCCGTCTGGACGAGCCCCGCCAGATCTCGGTCACCCGCCACCGCGCCGAGGACCTGACCGCCGCCGGGCACCACGACGAAGTGGTGGCGCGTCCCGGGTGCGTGGTGCACATCGACGCCGCCCATCGGGGCCTCGGCACCGCCTCGTGCGGCCCCGACACCTCTGCCTCGTATCTGATCCCGCCGGGTGTCCATCACTGGAGCTGGACCCTGCGCACGCACTGACCCACCGCCCCTCATGGATCCCACGGAGTAGATGTGTGCACTTCGCACGAGCCGGGGCAGACCCCTGCCCAGGAAGCCCCCCAGGCCGGGGCCGGCCGGCGCACCTTCCTGCGCGCCACCGCGCTGCTGGGCGCGGCGGCCGGCACCGGTGTCGCCCTGCCGGCGGTCGCCCAGGCGGCTCCGGCGAGCGCCGTGGGGTGGCGGCCCGATCCGGACAGCCGCCGCTTCACGCTCGCGGTGATGCCGGACACCCAGTACCTCTTCGACGGGCCGAGCATCGACCCGGCGCCCGTCGAGGCCTCGCTCCGCTACCTCCTGGAGCACGGCCGGGACGAGAACATCGTGTTCCTGTCCCACCTCGGCGACCTCACGCAGAACGGCGCCAAGGAGGAGTTCGCGGCGATCGGTGAGGCGTTCCGGCTGCTCGACCGGCTGGGCGTCGGCTACAGCGTCCTCGCGGGCAACCACGATGTGCGGTCGTCGACCGACGACCAGCGCGGCCCGACGCCGTACCTCGACACCTTCGGTCCGGACCGCTTCCGGAGCCACTCCACCTTCGGGGGCGCGTCCCCCGACGGCTACAACACCTTCCATGTGTTCCGGGCCGCCGGGCGGGAGTGGCTGGTGCTGGCCCTGGACTGGCGGCTGTCGGAGCACGGGTACGCCTGGGCGAAGGACGTCATCGCCCGGCACCCGAGGACACCGGTGATCCTCACCACGCACGAGCTGGTCGTCGAGGACGACACGCTGTCCTCGTACGGCCAGGAGCTGTGGGAACAGCTGATCCGGGACCACGACCAGATCTTCCTGACCCTGAACGGGCACTACTGGCCTGCCGGCCGCGCCACCCGCAAGAACGCGGCGGGTCACGACGTCCAGCTGCACCTGACGAACTATCAGAACCGCTACTTCGGCGGCGCGGCGATGATCCGCCTCTACCACTTCGACCTCGACCGGAACGTCATCGACGTGGAGACCGTCTCCCCGTGGATCCTCGGCCGGGCCGCCAAGGGCCTGAACCGGCTGGAGCGGGAGGAGATGGAGCTGAGCGGTGACGCCGACCGGTTCTCGGTCGTCGTCGACTTCGAGGAGCGGTTCGCGGGCTTCGCCCCGGTGCCGCCGCGTCCGTCGCGGCCGGCGTCGAGGATGACCGTCCCCGGCACGGTGGCGTACTGGCGCTTCGACGGGCACGAGGACGGGTCCGCCGTCGGCGGCACGGTCCGCGATCTGTCCGGGCGCGGCAACGACCTCACCCTGGTCACGGTGAACGGCGGCTCGCTGATCTGGTCGTCGGACCACCACCCCGACCAGCCCGGCCACGGCAGCCTGGAGTTCCGGGGCTACAAGTCACCGCTGACGGGCGCGTATCTGCGTACGGTCGACGGGGCTCCGCTCAACTCCGCGACGTTCGCCTCGGGTTACACCATCGAGGCCTTCTACCGGCTCCCCGCGGACTGGGACCCGGCGCACCACGCCTGGTCCGGGCTCGTCAGCCGCACCGGCACGGGCGGCGCCGCGGGCAAGACCGCCGACGACCCCGACGAGCCGCTGGCCACGCTGTCGCTGTCCGACGGCCCCGGACCGCAGTGGGCGGTGCGCCCGCTCAACCAGGAAGGCATCGCCACCAACTGGGGCGACGAGACGGCGCGGGAGAAGTGGTGGCACGTGGCCGTGGTCAACGACGGCCGGCACACCACGCTGTACGTCGAGGGCTGCCCGGTGGCCCGTAACCCGAAGGCCGCCGCCGTCGGTCTGACCTCGGTCGGACTGCCGTGGCTCCTGGGCGGCTACGAGTACGCGGGGAAGATCGACCAGATCCTGCACGGCCGGCTCGGCGACGTCCGGATCGTCGCCCGCGCGCTGCCCGTCACCTCCTTTATGAACCACTGAGCCGAAGGCCCCCCACCCCATGACCGAGCAGCAACTGCCCGCCTGGGCCGACCCTTCCGTCTCCCCCGACCGCCTGGACGCCCAGGGCCTGTCCCGCCGCGGCCTGCTGCGCAGCGCCGGGCTCTTCGGCGCCGCGTTCGCCGTCGGCTCCCTCGCCACGCCCGCGGCGGCGCACGACCGGTACCTCGGCGGCGAGGACCCCCGTCTCGCCTATCTGGTCGGCGACCACCATGTGCACTCCGTCTACAGCCACGACGCGAAGTACACGTTCTCCCAACTGGCCCGGGCCGGCGCCCGGTACGGCCTGGACTGGATGGTGTTCAACGAGCACTCCAACTTCGGGCACGCCTCGTACGGCGCCCTGATGGAGCACCAGGAGATTCTCGCGGCACGCGCCGAGAACCCGCGCCAGCTGATCTTCCAGGGCCTGGAGTGGTACATTCCGGCCGCCGAGCACGCCACCGTGTTCGCGGCCCCCGGCCCGCACGAGGTCGGTCTGCTCACCCGGTTCGAGCTGGCTTACGACGGCAAGCTGCTGGGCTACACAGAGGGGTCCGCCGGGGCCGCGGACACCGCGCGCAACGAGGCCCACGCCGTGAAGGCGATCCAGTGGCTGGCCGAGCAGCGCCGCTCCGGATACGTGGACGACGTGCTGGTCCTCGCCAACCATCCGCTGCGGCTCGGCATCGACTCCCCGCGCGAGATCCGCGGCTGGCGGGACGCCGCGCCCGAGATCATGATCGGTATGGAGGGCGCGCCCGGCGCCCAGGGCGCGGCGATCCCCGGCCGGCGCTCCTCCACCACCTCGATCCGTGGCGAGTACGAGAACAAACCCTCCGCGCAGTCGTGGTCCGGATACCCGGCGGACGCCTATGTGACCTACGGCGGCTTCGACTGGGCGACGGCGACCGTCGGCGGACTGTGGGACGCGCTGCTCTCCGAGGGCAGGCTCTTCTCGATCACCAGCAACTCCGACGCCCACCGCGTGGTCTTCGACACCTGGAAGAACGGGGACTGGCTGCCGGGCCAGAACTTCGACAACACCGGCAGACTGCCCGACCCGGTGAACACCGACACCCCGCAGCCGGGCAGCGATTTCTGGCCCGGCCAGTTCAGCCGCACCCATGTCGGAGTGACCCGCTACGGCTACCGGGCGGTGATGGCGGGCCTGCGCGCGGGCCGGGTCTGGGTCGACCACGGGCATCTGCTCGACGGGCTCGACGTACGGCTGAAGCGGGACTGCGACCCCGGGCGCGGCGTCACGCTGGGCGGCCGGCTGCGGGTCCGCAAGGGCGAGAAGCTCACGCTCCAGGTGACCGTGACGAGCGCCTCCCGCCCCAACCCCCAGGGGATCCTGCCGCGCCTGGCGCATGTGGACGTGATCCGGGGCGCCGTGCGCGGACCCGTGACCGACCGCGACACCTGGCAGGCGCCCGACGCCAAGGTCGTCGAGACCAGGGACGTCAGCGGCCGCAGCGGCGCGTACACCCTGCGCATCCCGCTCACGGCCGGGAGCGAGTCCTTCTACGTCCGGCTGCGCGGCAGCGACGGCAAGCGCCACGGTGCCGGATACCTCGGCGCCTCGGTCGACCCGCACGGGCCGATCCCGCACACGCCGGGCGACGGCGATCCGTGGGCCGACACGTGGTTCTACGCCAACCCCGTGTTCGTGGAGGTCGCGGGTTCCTGACGGACCGCCGGCTCACGCCGAGCGGTGAGCGATGGGGGCCTGCGCGTGGCGACGCGCGGGCCCCTCGGGACGGTGGCGGAGACCCCAATGGTGACACGCGTCCGGTCACCCCGGCAGCGCGGCCAGCAGACGGCGGTCCCGGGGTGCCGGTTTCCGGTCCAGACGTCCGTCCAGTAGACGGCGGGCGGCGTCGCAACGGCCCGCCGCCACCAGGGCGTACAGCAGCGTCTCCTCGACGATCTCGCGCTGGGCCGCGCTGCCGCCGACCTTGCGCACCGCCGGCAGCAGAGCGGCGAGGCCGCGGGCCGCCTCCTGAAAGCGCTCCTCGACGAGCGCCGCCAGCGCCTCGCACAGCGGCACGACGACCTCGCGCTGCACCGCGTCGGCGCCCGCCGCGTGGTCGCGCAACCGGCGCAGGGCCGCCACATCGCCCGCGGCGGCGAGGGCGACCGCCGCGTGCAGCGCGGTGAACGCGGTCGCGGGCCGCTCCACGATGTCCCGGGCGACCGAGTCGAGCACCTCGGCGGCGGGCACCTCGCCCGGCCAGCTGCCGCTCAGCCGTGCCCGCCACAGCAGTGATCCCGAGTCGACGAGCGCCCGTACCCCGGACACCCGCCCGGGCGCGAGCTGCGCCAGCCAGCGCCTGCGGACTGCGGCCGGATCGTCCAGCGCCAGTTCGTGCAGCGCGATGTGCCAGGAGAAGTGCGCACGGTGGACCGCGCCACGCCCCAGCCCCGACACCCATCCGTCGAGCCAGTCGCGGCCCGCCTCATGGGCGCCGCGCTCGTAGTGGACATGGGCGAGCGCGTGCACGGCGTGCCCGGACGCGGGCTCGGCGGCCAGGGCCCGGTGGGCGAGTTCGCCCGCCTCGTGGAAGCGGCCCTGCCCCTGGCGCAGAAAGGCCAGCAGCGAGGTGTGGAACCAGTGGCCGTCGTACGCGGGTGAGGTGCGCTCCACCAGTCGCAGGGCATAGGCGTCGTCGAGGTCGCGGACCCCGGAGAAGGCGATGGTGGGCACGGCGGCGGCCAGCGCGAGCGCGTCGCCCGGGTGGGCGTCGAGGTGGCCGAGCAGCGCGGTGCCGTCCTCGTCGGTGCCGTGGACGCGATGGGTGACGACCTCCACGAAGGAGCGCTCCCGCTCATCGGCCCGCTCCCTGGCGCACCGCTGGGCCTCCGCGAGTTCCCGGGGCACGTCGACCTGCGCGCCGCACTCGTGGCCGAGAAGCGCGAGCGCGGCGTGTCCGAGGGCGAACCCGGGGTCGAGGGCGACGGCCCGCCGGAACGCCTCCTCGGCGCCCGACCTGATCTTGAGCACCCGGTCGAGCCCGGTGCGGTGGGCGGCGGCCGCCTCGGCGTGCGTGGAGAGGGGAAGCCCCTGTGCGTCGACGGGGCGCCGTCGGCTCCGGCGCACCGGCGGGGCGAGCTGGGCCGTCACCTCCCGCCCCAGCGTCGCCGCCTGCGCCCGGATCTCGGGGACGGCGGTGGTCTCCCACAGTTCGCCGCGGCGCGGGGCACCGAGCGTGAACAGCGGCCGGTCGATGCGGCCGGCGGCGTCGAGGAGCCGGCCCTCGTGCGTGGCGACCCCCATGCCGAGGGGCCCGGAAACGGCGGCCCCGGCGGCGACGAGCGAACGCCACAAGGGGTCGTCGAGGTGGTGGCCGGGGCCCGTGCAGTCGATGACCCAGCCCACCCGGAGCGTACGGCCGTCGGCGAGGGCGACGGTCACCGTGCCGTCGGGGGCGGTACGGGCGTCCGCGATCCGGCCGGCGCGCACGCTCAGCCGCCGGGCGGCCCGCACCCGGGCCAGCGCCTCCGCCGTGGCGGGCGCCATACGGTGCCGATGGGTGTTCCACAGCGCCCCGTCCCGCCGTAGGAACTCGGCCCGCTCGCCGGGGGTGAGGCCCTGCCACAGCCGGGCCGTGTACGGGCGCAGACCGTCCAGGGCGGGGCGCCAGTCGCCGTGCAGCCGGACCGCCCGGCTCGCCTGCCGGAACACCGCTCGCCGCAGCCGGTCCAGGGGCGCACCGGTGAGCCCCGGGGGCCGTGGCATGGACGGTGCCGGGTTCAGGGCGTGCGGCTGGGGCAGCAGTCCGTTGCGGGAGACGGCGTGGAGCACCCGGCCCGGGCGGTCCAGGGTCAGCGCCAGGTCGACCGCGGTGAGCCCGGTGCCGACGAGCAGCACATCGGTGGTGTCGGCGAGCGGCCCGGCGAGCGCGCCCGGCGCCCAGGGCTCGGCGACGAACCGCGGTGACGTCCGCAGTCCGGGCGGGGCCCAGGCGCTGTTCCCCGCGGCGGGCCCGGTGGCGAGCACCACGCTGTCGGCCGTCAGGCATCCGCCGTCCGCGAGCCGGAGGTCCAGCCGCCCGCCGGCGGTGTCCGCGCAGCCCTCCGCGCGCGACCGCACCCGCCGTACCGCCACCACCCCGTGGGCGCGGACGACGGCCTGCCCGAGGGTGTCGGCGAGGTAGGCGCCGTAGCGGTATCGGGTCAGGAAGTCGGCGGCGGTGACGGTGGGTTCCCCGTGGCGGCACAGCCAGCGGGTGAGGTGGCCGGGATCGTCCGGGTAGCAACTCATCCCGCCCGCAGGGACATTGAGCCGGTGCCGGGGGTCGGTGGTGGCGTAGGCGACGCCCCGGCCGGCCTCCGGTGCCGGATCGATCAGCACGAGGTCGAGCGGGGTACGGCGGCGGGTGGCCGTCTCGCACACCTGGAGGGCGGTCAGCGCACCGGCAGCGCCCGCCCCGACGATGGCCACGGTGCGCCGCGCACGGGCTGGGTTCACAAGTACCTCCGGCGATGGTCGGGGCCGGGGCCGCCCGGCGAGTGTCCGCTCTTCCTGTCTCCTCCTACTCTGTCCCCTTCCGGCCGTGCCGGAGCCGTGGATTCAGGCCGAGTCGCGGGCCGTGTTCGCAGGCGTCTCAGGCGGCTCCCCTTGGATTCAAAGAGTCAATCCACCCAGCGGCAGCGGAGCGCCCGGACGCAGGGGCATATCGGGCGGATGGGCGGGGAGCGTCCGGGGGCGACGGACCGCGCGGCTTCGCTTCGGCGCCTGAACTCCCGTGCCGCTCAAGGACTTTCTCGGCTTTACCTCTTGACGGCCGGAGTGACCGAGAGCACATTGGCGGCGCGGCGCGTGAGAGCGCTCTCAAAACTGTCCGCACGCCTCCCCTGCTCTCACGCGCACCCGCACACCCCCACTCCGTACGAATGAGGCAGCCCATGAAGGACACTTCCGGCACACCTGCGAGACGCCGGCCCCTGCGCCGCGTCCTGGTCGCCGTACTCGGCACGATGGGTCTGGCCGCGGCCGCCGCCACGGCCGCCACCCTGCCCGCGAACGCCTCCGCCCCCACTCCCCCGTCCGGCTGGACCCAGGTCTTCCTCGACGACTTCAACGGCGCGGCCGGCTCCGGCGTGAACACGGCGAACTGGCAGTACGACACCGGGACCTCGTACCCGGGCGGCGCCGCCAACTGGGGCACCGGCGAGGTCGAGAGCATGACCTCCAGCACGAACAACGTCTTGCTCGACGGCAACGGCGATCTGCTCATCACCCCGCGCCGTGACGCCGCCGGCAACTGGACCTCGGGCCGTATCGAGACCAACCGCACCGACTTCCAGCCCCCGGCGGGCGGCAAACTGCGGGTCCAGGCCCGGATCCAGATGCCCGATGTGACCGGCGCCGCCGCCAAGGGCTACTGGCCCGCCTTCTGGATGCTGGGCGCGCCGTACCGCGGGAACTACCAGAACTGGCCGAGCGTCGGCGAGCTGGACGTCATGGAGAACGTCCAGGGCCTCAACACCGACTGGGCGACGATGCACTGCGGCACCAACCCGGGCGGGCCGTGCAACGAGACGTCCGGCATCGGCAACTCCACGTCCTGCAGCGGCACGACCTGCCAGGCGGGCTTCCACACCTACGCGATGGAGTGGGACCGCTCGACGAGCCCCGAGGAGATCCGCTTCTACCTCGACGGCGTCAACTTCCACACCGTACGGGCCAACCAGGTCGACGCGACGACCTGGGCGAACGCCACCAACCACGGCTTCTTCGTGATCCTGAACGTGGCGATGGGCGGCGGCTTCCCGGCCGCGTTCGGCGGCGGCCCGGACGGCGGCACCGAGTCCGGCCACCCGATGGTGGTCGACTATGTGCAGGTGCTCCAGTCCTCGGGCGGTGGGGGCGGTACCACACCGCCGCCCTCCGGCAACCGGGACGCCTACAGCGCGATCCAGGCCGAGTCGTACGACAGCCAGTCCGGCGTGATCCCCGAGACCACCACGGACACCGGCGGCGGCCAGGACATCGGCTCCCTGGCGAACGGCGACTGGGCCCTCTACAAGGGCGTGGACTTCGGCTCCACGGCGGCCACGCAGTTCTACGGCCGGGTCGCGAGCGGCGCGGCGAACGGGGTGAGCGGACTGGTCGAGGTGCGCCTCGACAGCCGTACGAACGCACCGGTCGGCAGCTTCGCGGTGGCCGGCACGGGCGGCTGGCAGAGCTGGCGGACCGTGCCCGCGAACATCGGGCCGGTCACCGGCACCCATGACGTCTATCTCACCTTCACCAGCGGCCAGCCGAGCGACTTTGTGAACGTGAACTGGTTCGACTTCGGCCACTGAGAACCCGGGCGACCGACAGGGGCGGGCCCACGGGCCCGCCCCTGTGTCATCTCAACTCGGCCCGGAACGCCGCCGGTGTCGTGTCGGTGTGCTGATGGAAGAACTTGGAGAAGTTCGCCGGGTCGGGGAAGCCGACGGCGGCGCCCACACGGCCGATCGGCAGGTCGGTGTGCGCGAGCAGGCGCTTGGCCTCCAGGACCACCCGCTTGTCGATGAAGCCCTTGGGGGTCTCGCCGGTGGCGGCGCGGACGGCGCGCACCAGGGTGCGCCGGGAGTAGCCGAGGGCGTCGGCGTAGGCGCTGACGCTGTGGTTGGTGGCGAAGTCCTGCTCGACGGCGTCCCGGAACCGGGTGAAGGTGGTGTCGGCCTGGTCGCGCGCCGCCTCGGCGGAGCTGGCCGCGAGATGCCCGAGCCGCAGCAGGAACGCGGTCAGGGAGTGGCGCAGCACCGCCGTGTGCAGACTCACCGGCAGGGTGGTCGCGTCCTCGTACTCGCGTTGCAGCTGTTCCAGGGAGGCGCGGAGCCCGGCGAGCTGCTCCGGGTCGGGGTGCAGCAGCGGCGGCAGGTCGTAGCGGTACAGGCCCGTGGCCTCCACGGTGGCGCGCGGGAGAAAACCGGGCTGCATGGTCAGCACGGTGCCGCGGTACTCGCTCGTCCGGGAGAAGCGGTGGATCTGGCCGGGGCGTATCCACAGAACGTCACCGGCGCTCGGCCGGTACTCGGCGAAGTCCACCATGTGCGACACGGGGCCGCCGTTGAAGAACATCACCACATGGAAGTCGATGCGGTGGACGCGGTCCAGCGGCGCGTCCTCGTGCCAGATACGGCCGGGCTCCATCGGACCCACCTGTAGGCCGACACCGCAGACGCTCAGGTCGACCGGGAACGGATACGTCCTGATCCCGCCCCCGTCTTGTGTGGTTATGTCCGCCATGTCCGTCTCGTGCCGCCTCGGTTACCGCTGTCGATGTCCCACTTTCACCGAAGGCTGACACAGGCACACCTTCCCCCGCAAAAGTCAGACTTTTAAGTTTGACGACGTTCCGCCAGAGATCATGCATCCAGTGAGGACTTCTTGAAGATGAGTGCGCAGAGCGCAGACGGATTCGAATGGACCGACCTCGACCGGCGAGCCGTCGACACAGCCCGTGTTCTTGCCGCCGACGCCGTACAGAAGGTCGGCAACGGCCACCCGGGCACCGCGATGAGTCTGGCGCCCGCCGCGTACACGATCTTTCAAAAGGTGATGAGGCACGACCCGGCGGACCCCGAGTGGACCGGCCGTGACCGCTTCGTCCTCTCGCCCGGGCACACCTCGCTCACTCTCTACACCCAGCTCTTCCTCTCCGGCTACGAACTGGAGCTGGACGACCTGAAGGCGTTCCGCACCCACGGCTCCAAGACGCCCGGTCACCCCGAGTACGGCCACACGGCCGGTGTCGAGACCACCACGGGCCCCCTGGGCCAGGGCGTGGCCAACGCGGTGGGCATGGCGATGGCCGCCCGCTACGAGCGCGGCCTGTTCGACCCCGAGGCCCCCGAGGGCACCTCCCCCTTCGACCACACGATCTGGGCGATCGTCTCCGACGGCGACCTGGAGGAGGGCATCTCCGCCGAGGCGTCCTCGCTCGCCGGCCACCAGAAGCTCGGCAGCCTGGTCTTCGTCTACGACGACAACCACATCTCCATCGAGGGCGACACCGCGACCGCCTTCTCCGAGGACGTGCTCAAGCGGTACGAGGCCTACGGCTGGCACGTGCAGCGCATCGAGCCCGCAGAGAGCGGTGACATCGACGTCCACGCGCTGTACGCGGCGCTCAAGACGGCGCAGGCCGAGACCGAGCGCCCCTCGATCATCGCCATGCGCACGATCATCGCCTGGCCCGCGCCGAACGCCCGGAACACCGAGGCCGCGCACGGCTCGGTGCTGGGCACGGACGAGGTCGCGGCCACCAAGCGCATCCTCGGCTTCGACCCCGAAAAGTCCTTCGAGGTGTCCGACGAGGTCCTCGCCCACGCCCGCCGGGCCCTCGACCGCGGTGCCGAGGCGCACGCCGCCTGGGACAAGCGGATCGCCGAGTGGCGCACGGCCCAGCCGGAGCGCGCGAAGCTGCTCGACCGTGTCGTTGCCGGTCAGCTCCCGGAGGGCTGGGAGGACGCGCTGCCGGTCTTCGAGGAGGGCAAGGCGGTGGCCACCCGTGCCGCCTCCGGCAAGGTGCTGCAGGCGCTCGGCGCGGTCCTGCCGGAACTGTGGGGCGGCTCGGCCGACCTGGCCGGCTCCAACAACACCACCATCGACAAGAACAGCTCCTTCCTGCCCAAGGGCAACCCGCTGCCGGAGGCGAACCCGTACGGGCGCACGATCCACTTCGGTATCCGCGAGCACTCCATGGCCGCGGAGATGAACGGCATCGCCCTGCACGGCAACACCCGTATCTACGGCGGCACCTTCCTCGTCTTCTCCGACTACATGCGCAACGCCGTGCGCCTGTCGGCCCTGATGCAGCTCCCCGTCACCTATGTGTGGACGCACGACTCCATCGGTCTGGGCGAGGACGGCCCGACCCACCAGCCCGTCGAGCACCTGGCCAGCCTGCGCGCCATCCCGGGTCTGAACCTCGTCCGCCCGGCCGACGCCAACGAGACCGCGATCGCCTGGGCCGAGATCCTCCGCCGGCACTCCACCGCACCGGCTCCGCACGGTCTCGCGCTCACCCGCCAGGGCGTGCCGACGTACGCCCCCAACCCCGAGGCGGCCAAGGGCGGTTACATCCTGCGGGAGTCCTCCACCGGCACCCCGGACGTGATCCTGATCGCCACCGGCTCCGAGGTGCAGCTCGCGGTCGCCGCGCGCGAGCAGCTGGAGGCCGAGGGCGTGGGCACCCGGGTGGTGTCGATGCCGTCCGTGGAGTGGTTCGAGGAGCAGTCCGCCGAGTACCGCGAGCACGTCCTTCCGCCGTCCGTGAAGGCGCGCGTGGCGGTCGAGGCGGGTATCGCCCTGACCTGGTACCGCTACGTCGGTGACCGTGGACGCATCGTCTCCCTGGAGCACTTCGGTGCCTCCGCCGACGCCAGGACCTTGTTCGCAGAGTTCGGCTTCACGGCCGACAACGTGGCCGCCGCCGCGCGGGAATCCCTCGCCGCCGTTCGCGGTTGATCCGATCGCACGAAGGAAGATGATCATAGTGACCGAAGCAACCGCAGCCGCGGAGCCTCTGCAGCGCCTGTCCGACGCGGGCGTGTCGATCTGGCTGGACGACCTGTCCCGCAAGCGGATCGCCTCCGGCAATCTCGCCGAACTCCTCGCCACGAAGCACGTGGTGGGCGTCACCACCAACCCCTCCATCTTCCAGGCGGCCATCGGCTCCGGGGAGGGCTACGAGGAGCAGCTCGCCGACCTGGCGGAGCGCGGCGTGACGGTCGAGGAGGCCGTGCGCATGATGACCACCGCCGACGTCCGTGCCGCCGCTGACATACTGCGGCCCGTGTACGACGCCACGGACGGCCGGGACGGCCGGGTCTCCATCGAGGTCGACCCGCGGCTCGCCCACCGCACCCGGGCGACCGTCGCGGAGGCCAGGCAGCTCGCCTGGCTCGTCGACCGCCCCAACGTGATGATCAAGATCCCGGCGACCGAGGCCGGTCTGCCCGCCATCACCGAGGTCATCGGGCAGGGCATCAGCGTCAACGTGACGCTGATCTTCTCGCTGGAGCGCTACCGCCAGGTCATGGACGCCTATCTGGCCGGCCTGGAGAAGGCCAGGGCCGCCGGGCTCGACCTGTCCGCCATCCACTCCGTGGCCTCCTTCTTCGTCTCCCGCGTCGACAGCGAGATCGACAAGCGCCTGACGAAGTTGGGCACGGACGAGGCGCTCGCGCTCAAGGGCCGGGCGGCGCTCGCCAACGCGCGGCTCGCCTACGAGGCGTACGAGGAGGTCTTCGCCGGTGAGCGCTGGCTCGCCCTCGCCGGTGCCGGCGCCGACAAGCAGCGCCCGCTGTGGGCCTCGACCGGCGTGAAGGACCCGGCGTACAAGGACACGCTGTACGTCGACGAACTGGTCGCGCCGGGCACGGTGAACACCATGCCGGAGGCGACCCTCGACGCCACCGCCGACCACGGCGACATCCTGGGCGACACGGTGACCGGCGGCTATGCGCAGGCCCGCGCGGACCTCGCGGCCGTGGAGCGGCTCGGCATCTCGTACGACGAGGTCGTCAAGCAGCTCGAGGACGAGGGCGTCGCCAAGTTCGAGGTGGCCTGGCAGGACCTGCTGGACGCCGTCACGACATCGCTGAACAGCAAGGGGGTTGACGCAGCATGAGCAAGCGTCGCGAGACGAAGGCGTCCTCGGCCGTGAAGAACGCCGAGGAGGCCGCGGCGGCCGAGAAGACCGCCGCCCCGGCCGGGAAGACCGGCGGTCCCGTACCGGTGGCCGACTGGGACAACCCCCTGCGCGACCCCCGCGACCGCAGGCTGCCCCGGGTGGCCGGTCCGTCCGGTCTGGTCATCTTCGGCGTCACCGGTGACCTGTCCCGCAAGAAGCTGATGCCGGCCGTCTACGACCTCGCCAACCGTGGTCTGCTGCCGCCGGGCTTCTCGCTGGTCGGTTTCGCCCGTCGCGACTGGGCCGACCAGGACTTCGCCCAGGTGGTGCACGACGCCGTGCGCGAGCACGCCCGTACGGAGTTCCGCGAGGAGGTGTGGCAGCAGCTCGCGGAGGGGATGCGGTTCGTCCCCGGCGACTTCGACGACGACACCGCGTTCAAGCAACTGCGGGCCGCCGTTGACGAGTTGGACGCGTCCCGGGGCACCAGCGGCAACTACGCGTTCTATCTCTCCGTACCGCCGAAGTTCTTCCCGAAGGTCGTCCAGCAGCTGAAGAAGCACGGGCTGGCGGACGCCCCGGAGGGCTCCTGGCGGCGCGCGGTCATCGAGAAGCCGTTCGGCCACGACCTGGCCAGCGCCCGCGAGCTGAACGCCATCGTGCACGACGTGTTCGAGCCGGACCAGGTGTTCCGGATCGACCACTACCTGGGCAAGGAGACCGTCCAGAACATCCTGGCGCTGCGCTTCGCCAACCAGATGTACGAGCCGATCTGGAACCGGTCGTACGTCGACCACGTCCAGATCACGATGGCGGAGGACATCGGTATCGGCGGCCGGGCCGGCTACTACGACGGCATCGGCGCCGCCCGTGACGTCATCCAGAACCACCTGCTCCAGCTGATGGCGCTGACGGCCATGGAGGAGCCCATCGCCTTCGACGCGGAGGCGCTGCTCACCGAGAAGCTGAAGGTGCTGAAGTCGGTGCGGCTGCCGGAGGAACTCGGCCGGCACACCGTGCGCGGCCAGTACGCGGGCGCCTGGCAGGGTGGCGAGAAGGTCGTCGGGTACCTCCAGGAGGAGGGCATCGATCCGCAGTCGAAGACCGACACCTACGCGGCTGTCAAGCTGGAGATCGACAACCGCCGCTGGGCGGGCGTCCCCTTCTATCTGCGGACCGGCAAGCGGCTGGGCCGCCGGGTCACCGAGATCGCGGTGGTCTTCCAGCGCGCCCCGCACTCCCCCTTCGACACCACCGCCACCGAGGAACTCGGGCAGAACGCGATCGTCATCCGCGTCCAGCCGGACGAGGGCATGACCGTGCGCTTCGGCTCCAAGGTGCCGGGTACCTCGATGGAGATCCGGGACGTGTCCATGGACTTCGCCTACGGCGAGTCGTTCACGGAGTCCAGCCCGGAGGCGTACGAACGGCTGATCCTGGACGTACTGCTGGGCGACGCCAACCTCTTCCCCCGTACCGAGGAGGTGGAGGAGTCCTGGAAGATCCTCGACCCGATCGAGGAGTACTGGGACAAGCACGGCAAACCCGCACAGTACCCCTCGGGCAGCTGGGGTCCGAAGGAAGCCGAAGAGATGCTCGCACGAGACGGACGGAGCTGGCGCAGGCCATGAAGATCGACCTGACCGACACCACGGCAAGCAAGATCAACAAGGCGCTGGTGCAGGGCCGCCGCGCGATCGGCACTCCCGCCGTGGGCATGGTGCTGACCATGGTCATCGTGACCGACGAGGAGAACGCCTACGACTCGGTCAAGGCGGCCGAGGACGCCTCGCGCGAGCACCCCTCGCGCACCCTGGTGGTCATCAAGCGGCACGCCCGCACCCCCCGGGACCGCACCGCCTCCCGGCTCGACGCCGAGATCCGGGTGGGCTCGGAGGCGGGCACCGGCGAGACGGTCGTGCTGCGCCTGTACGGCGAGGTGTCCGACCACGCCGACTCGGTGGTCCTGCCCCTGCTGCTGCCCGACGCTCCGGTCGTCGTGTGGTGGCCGGTGGACGCGCCGGACAACCCCGCGCAGGACCCGCTGGGCGCCCTCGCGCAGCGCCGGATCACCGACATGTACGCCGTGGAGCACCCGCTCGAGGCCCTGCAGGCGCGCGTCGCCTCCTACGCGCCCGGCGACACCGACCTGGCCTGGACCCGGCTCACCCTCTGGCGGTCGATGCTGGCCGCCGCCCTGGACCAGGCACGGACCAAGGTGACCTACGCGGCGATCGAGAGCGAGGCGGAGAACCCCAGCTCCGAGCTGCTGGCCCGCTGGCTGGGCAGCCGGCTGAGGGTGCCGGTGGAGCGGATCGTCACCGCCGGACCGGTCATCACGACCGTGCGGCTGGGCACCGAGAAGGGCGAGATCGTCATCGACCGCCCCGACGGCCCGCTGGCCACCCTGACCCTGCCGGGACAGCCCTCGCGCACCCTCGCGCTGAAGGTGCGCCCCACCTCCGAACTGATCGCCGAGGAGCTGCGCCGCCTCGACGCGGACGAGATGTACGCCATCGCCCTGCGCGGCGAGGGCGCCAAGGAGAACGCCAGCCATGACTGACAGCCCCAGGCTCACCCGACGCCCCGAGTGGACGGCCCTGGAGGACCATCGCGGGGGCCCGCTCCTCCACCCCGACCTGCGCGCCTTCTTCGAGCAGGACCCCGGGCGGGCCGAGCGCTACACCGTGCGCGTCGGCGATCTGCTCATCGACTACTCCAAGCACCTGATCACCGACGAGACCCTCGCCCTGCTCCAGGAACTGGCCACCGCCACCGACGTGTTCGGTCTCAGGGACGCCATGTTCCGGGGCGAGAGGATCAATGTCACCGAGCGCCGGGCCGTGCTGCACACCGCGCTGCGCGCCTCGCGGGACGCGGTGATCGAGGTCGACGGCGAGAACGTGGTGGCCGAGGTCCACGCCGTCCTCGACAAGATGGCCGCGTTCGCGGACCGGGTCCGCTCGGGTGAGTGGACGGGCCACACCGGCAAGCGCATCAGGAACGTCGTCAACATCGGCATCGGTGGCTCGGACCTGGGCCCGGCGATGGCGTACGAGGCGCTGCGCCCGTACACCGCACGTGAGTTGACGTTCCGCTTCGTCTCCAACGTCGACGGGGCCGATCTGCACGAGGCGGTCCGGGACCTGGACCCGGCGGAGACGCTGTTCATCGTCGCGTCCAAGACGTTCACCACGATCGAGACGATCACGAACGCGACCTCGGCCAGGTCCTGGTTGCTCGCTGAGTTCGCGGGCGACGAGAAGGCGGTCGCCCGGCACTTCGTGGCGCTGTCCACGAACGCCGGGAAGGTCACCGAGTTCGGCATCGACCCCGACAACATGTTCGAGTTCTGGGACTGGGTGGGCGGCCGTTACTCCTACGACTCGGCGATCGGCCTGTCCCTGATGATCGCCATCGGCCCGGACCGCTTCCGGGAGATGCTCGACGGCTTCCGACTCGTCGACGAGCACTTCAAGAACGCTCCCGCCGAGGCCAACGCGCCGCTGCTGCTCGGTCTGCTGGGTGTCTGGTACAACAACTTCTTCGACGCCCAGACCCACGCGGTGCTGCCGTACAGCCACTATCTGTCCAAGTTCACCGCCTACCTCCAGCAGTTGGACATGGAGTCCGACGGCAAGTCGGTGGACCGCGACGGGCACCCGGTGGAGTGGCAGACCGGCCCGGTGGTCTGGGGCACCCCCGGCACCAACGGCCAGCACGCCTACTACCAGCTCATCCACCAGGGCACCAAGCTCATCCCGGCGGACTTCATCGGCTTCGCCCGGCCCGTCGACGAGCTGAGCGGTGACCTCGAGGCCCAGCACGACCTGCTGATGGCGAACTTCTTCGCCCAGACGCAGGCGCTGGCCTTCGGCAAGACCCCGGACGAGGTGCGCGCCGAGGGCGTCCCGGAGGAACTGGTGCCGCACAAGACGTTCAAGGGCAATCGCCCCACCACCACGATCCTCGCCACCGAGCTGACCCCCTCGGTGCTCGGCCAGCTCATCGCCCTCTACGAGCACAAGGTGTTCGTCCAGGGCGCGATCTGGAACATCGACTCCTTCGACCAGTGGGGTGTCGAGCTGGGCAAGGTCCTCGCGAAGCGCGTCGAACCGGCCCTCACCCAGGGCGCCGAGGTGCCCGGCCTCGACCCCTCCACCACTGCTCTCGTGGCCGCTTACCGTACGCTCAGGAAGAAGTGAACTGACATGCAGATCGGACTCATCGGCCTCGGCAAGATGGGCGGCAACATGCGCGAGCGGATCCGCCGCGCGGGCCACACCGTCGTCGGCTACGACCGCAACCCGGACGTCTCCGACGTCAAGCACCTGCCCGAACTGGTGGAGAAGCTCGAAGCCCCGCGCGTGATCTGGGTGATGGTCCCGGCCGGCTCCCCCACCCAGTCCGTCATCGACGAGCTCAAGGACCTGCTGTCGCCCGGCGACATCGTGGTCGACGGCGGCAACTCCCGCTGGACCGACGACGAGAAGCACGCCACCGAGCTCGGCATCAAGGGCATCGGTTTCGTCGACGCGGGCGTCTCCGGCGGTGTCTGGGGCCTGGAGAACGGCTACGCCCTGATGGTCGGCGGCGACAAGGAGCACGTCGAGCGCCTCCAGCCCATCTTCGAGGCGCTCAAGCCCGAGGGCCCGTACGGATACGTCCACGCCGGCCGGGTCGGCGCCGGGCACTTCTCCAAGATGGTCCACAACGGCATCGAGTACGCGATGATGCAGGCCTACGCCGAGGGCTGGGAGCTGCTGGAGAAGGTCAAGTCGGTGGAGAACGTCCGCGAGGTCTTCCGCTCCTGGCAGGAGGGCACGGTCATCCGCTCCTGGCTGCTGGACCTCGCGGTCAACGCCCTCGACGACGACGAGCACCTGGACAAGCTGCGCGGCTACGCCGAGGACTCCGGCGAGGGCCGCTGGACCGTGGAGGCGGCCATCGACAACGCGGTGCCGCTGCCGGCTATCACCGCCTCGCTGTTCGCGCGCTTCAGCTCCCGTCAGGACGACTCCCCGCAGATGAAGATGATCGCGGCGCTGCGCAACCAGTTCGGCGGCCACGCGGTCGAGTCGGCGAAGGAGTAACCAGCCATGGGCGACCTCCTGTTGGTCCGCCACGGCGAAACCGAGTGGAGCAGATCGGGACAGCACACCAGCTGGACCGATCTGCCCCTCACCCAGCGGGGCGAGGAACAGGCCAAGTCCCTCGCCCCGTTGCTCGCCGGACGCACCTTCGCCCTCACCCTCGCCAGCCCGCTCGCCCGGGCGGTCCGCACGGCGGAACTGGCCGGACTGTTCGACGCCGTACCGGACCCCGATCTGCACGAGTGGGACTACGGCGGCTACGAGGGCATCACCACGGTCGAGATACACCGCACGCGGCCGCAGTGGTGTCTGTGGACCGACGGCACGCCGCCCGGCCCGGACGGACATCCCGGCGAGTCGCCCGACGAGGTGGCGGCGCGCGCCGACCGGGTGCTGGCCCGTATCGCGCCCGCACTCGCCGAGGGCGATGTGATGCTCGTGGCCCACGGTCACTTCCTGCGTGTCCTGGCCGCCCGGTATCTCGGCCTGTCGGCCGCCGAGGGGCGGCTGCTCCAGCTGGAGACGGCGACGGTCAGCCGGCTCTCCACCGAGCACGACTGGCCCGTGATCGCGGAGTGGAACGCACGCGGAACTTCTGCGGCATCCCGTCAGTTTCCTCCTACGTCGCCGTAGAAATGAGAGGTCATGGCCCGTCCACCGGGACGGGCCGGCCTCGACGACGTAGGGAGTTCTCCATGGCCCTGTGGGACCGCATCAAGGAATCCGCCTCGACGATGCAGACCCAGCTCGTGGCAAAGAAGAACGATCTGAAGAGCGGTGCGTTCCGCGACGCGAGCATGGCCATGTGCGCGCTCGTCGCCGCGGCGGACGGGACCGTGGACCCCTCCGAGCGCCAGCGCGTCGCCCAGCTCATCGCCACGAACGAGGTGTTGCAGAACTTCCCGGCCGACGACCTGCGCCGTCGCTTCGAGGACAATCTGAACAAGCTGACCACCGACTTCGACTTCGGCAAGGTCAGCGTGTTGCAGGAGATCGGCAAGGCGAAGAAGAAGCCCGCCGAGGCCCGCGCCGTGATCCAGATCGGCATCGTCATCGGGGGCGCCGACGGGAACTTCGACAAGGACGAGCAGGCGGTGGTCCGGGAGGCGTGCTTCGCGCTCGACCTGCCGCCGCACGAGTTCGACCTCTAGGTCGTACACGCGGACACCGGCAGGCACTGCCGGACCACTGGGGCCCGGGTCACACCGTAGCGCGGCGATCGCCGCGTGTGCGCACGGTGCGACCCGGGCCTCTTCGTCGAGGGGAACCAGTCCGTTCTCGGCCAACGTCGCCAGGGCCCCTTGTCGTTGCTGAGGGCCGAGGAGTGCCCGGGATGCCGCCCCGCTTCCGAACTGGATTCCGGCCACCACCGTGACGTGCTCATACACCATGGTTCGCCACATTGTTCGTAGAACCGAAGAGACGCGCACATCGGCGGGAACCACCGCTGTGGGCACCCCCTGCCGTGCCGATACCGTGCTGGCTCCCTGCGCACGCATCCGCACGAAGGAAGCGACAGATGGCCGAAAGCGGGCAGCGGTACGAGCGGTACGAAGGCGGCAGCCCCGAGGCGGAACGGCTGGTGTTCGAGCGCCTGGCCAAGGAGCTGATGGAGGTCCAGCTACGGAACGGCCGGACCGGTGGCGGGATGTCGCGCGCCTTCCACGCCAAGGCGCCGCTCGCCGTGGAGAACGCCCGGCTGCGCTTCCACGACGATCTGCCGGCCGAGCTGCGCGTGGGGTTCGCCCGGCCCGGAGCCGAGTATCCGGCGACCGTACGGCTCTCCAACGCGAGCGGCATACGGCAGGGCGACGGCGCGCCCGACCTGCGGGGAGCGGCCGTCAGGGTGCGGGTGGGCGAGCACGAGAGCCACGATCTGCTCGCGACCAGCCACCCGGTCTCGCACGCCCGTGACGCACGGGAGTTCGTGGGGTTCGCCAAGGCGATGGCGGGGGCCGGGCACCCCGCTGCGCAAGGCGTTCGGGCTGTTCGTGAAGCTGCCGCTGACGGTGGGCCTCGGCGCCGCGATCCGTATGCGCCGCACGATCCGTGCGGCGACCCGGCGCACCGTCAACTCCCTGGCGACCAAGACCTACTTCAGCCGGGGAGCAGTCCTGTGGGGCGACGCCGGGCCGGTGTACTATCTGCTGCGCCCGGCGCAGGGCACCGCGCCCGCGCTCGCGCCCGACCGCGAGGACCCCGACTTCCTGCACCGCGAGATCGCGGGCCGGCTGGCACGCACGGAGGTCGTCTTCGACCTGTGCGTCCAGCGGTTCGTGGACGAGCGGCGCACCTCGGTCGAGGACGCCTCGGTGGAGTGGAAGCCGGAGATCGCGCCCGTGGTGCCCGTGGCCCGGCTGACCGTCCCCCGCCAGGACGTGGACGAGGCGGCGGCCCGGGCCGCCGCCGAGCGCGTCGACGCGCTCGCCCCGCTCGGCGCGGCCTCCGTCATCGCCGCGCACGGCAAGGCCGCGTTCGGCTACGCCGAGGGCGCGTTCGGGGCCGGCTGTGTCCTCGGCGGGCTGGTCGCGCTGCGGATCCGCCCGTCCCGCCCGCTGTTCGGCGGCGGGCTCGCGATGTTCCTGTTCCCGCTCATGCCGCTCGCCGCGGCGCTGGTCCCCGCGCTGCCGCTGCTCATGCTGGGCTACGGGGTGAGCGGGATCGGCTGGGCCTTCTGGGGCGTCCAGTGGGCCACCGCGGTGCAGACCCAGATCCCGCAGGACCGGCTGGGCCGGGTGGCCGCCTACGAGGTCGCCGGTTCCATCCTCGCCGTCCCCCTCGGTCAGACCCTGTCCGGGCCCGCCGGCACCGCGTTCGGCGTGCGCCCTCCGTTGCTGGTCGCCGCGGTGGTCGGACTGGGCTGTGCCGCCGCGCTCATCGCCGTCGCGCCGATCCGCCGGCTGCGGCTGTCTCCCGGCGCGGGCGTCACCGGCCGGTTCCAGGGACAGCCGGAACGCCGGGGCGCGGCCGAGGAATGCTCCTGACTTCCGGCCTCCAGGACAACGCGGGGCGGGGCGGCCGGGGCACAGCGGTCTGACAGTACGGACGGTTTCGCGACGCGACCGCGCACCGGCCGCACCCGTGATCTCATAAACGGTCAGTTGCGGCCAACGCCCGGCCCCGTGTCGCCGCGTTCACCATGATGAGGGGGGTGAACGCACGACGACTTGTCCTCATCGTGAGCTGCGCGGCCGTGGCCGGGGTGGGGGTGCTGCTCGCGGTGCTGCGCTGGAGCCGGGCCGACCATGTGGCGTCGGTGGTGTCCTGTCTTGCGGCCGTCGCCGCGGTGGGCGTGGGGATCTGGGCCGCGCTCCCGGCGCGACCGGCCCGGACCCGCACGGACCCCGCGGGAGCCGCGGACCCAGCGGGAGCCCCGGACCCGGAACGGCGCCTGGAGATCCGGGTGTCCGACACGGGCAGTGCCACCGGCGGGCCGGGCGGCCGGGCCAACTCCGGCGTCGTGGCACCGAAGGGCGACGGCTCCCCGAGCGGTGAGATCACCGCGGAGCGGACCGGGGACGCGCACGCGTCGCGGGACTCGGAGGCCAACTCCGGCATCCGCTGGGACTGAGGGAGCGGACATGAACTTCCTCGGCAGATTCCTCCGGCGCCGTGCGGAGGTACGGGACAGCGGCCCGGCGATCGCCGGGGACCGCGCCTTCGCCAATTCCGGGGTCATCCTCGGCGGGGTACACCTGGATGCGGCGTCGGCGCTTTCCGGAGCCCGGCAGGAGTTGGCGGAGCTGGTGACCCGGCAGTGGCGGCAGGAGGCGGTCGACCGTCTGCAACTCGACGATCCCGACGCGATCGCCGTGCCCTGGCACACCGTGACCGACCGCACGCTGATGGACAACGCGCGGAATCTGACGCCGTCCTCGCTGAAGCTACGGTTCACCGGGCAGAACCTCGACCCGCTGGTCACCGAGTTCCTGCGCATGACGCGCCGTCGGCTGGTGATCATCGGGGACGCGGGCTCCGGCAAGACCACGCTGGCGGTGCAACTCGTACGGAAGCTGCTGGAGCGGCGTGCCGAGGACGGCACCGACGACCCCATCCCGGTCCTGCTGTCGGTGGCCGACTGGGATCCGACGGCGTTCGAGCGGCTGAACGACTGGGTCGCCCACCGACTGGCGCGCGACTACCCGACGCTGGCGCCGAAGGCCCAACGGTCGGCGATCTGCCGGAATCTCGTGGACCAGGGGCATGTCCTGCCCGTCCTGGACGGTCTCGACGAACTCCCGAAGTCCGCCCGCACCGCCGCGGTGAAGGCGCTCAACAGGTCCTGCGCCGAGGACGTCCGTCTGATCCTCACCTGTCGTACGGCCGAGTACAGGCAGGCCGTACGGAAGCCGGGGAAGCCCTTCACCTCGGCACTGGTCGTCGAGCCCGACCGCCTCTCCCCCGAAGCCGCGGCGGACTATCTGGACCGCTGTCTGCGCGTCGACCGGGAACCCTCCTAGGAGCGGGTCCTCGACGCCCTGCGCACCACCGGCCCGCTCGACGGACCGGCCGCGGTGCTCGCGGAGGTCGCCGCGTCACCGCTCGGCCTCTGGCTCCTGCGTACCGCCTACGAGGACGCCGACCCGGCCGTACTCCTCGCACCGGACGGCTTCCGGGACGCGGACGAACTGCGCGGCCATCTCTTCGACGCCCTGATCCCTGCCGTCGTCGAGCGTCGCGGCCCTCGTGCCGAACCCTTCGACCGCACGGCGCCACGCCGCCGACACGCCCCCGGGGACATCGCCCGTTGGCTGGGCTACCTGGCGTCCCTCACCCCGGACAGGCCCGATCTCCCCTGGTGGGGGCTGGCCCGGGCCACGGGCGCTCTCAGCCCGGGCGCCTGCGCAGCCTTCGGCGTCGTCGTGGCCGTGCTCTCGGGCCTGGCACTCGCGACAGCCTCCTGGCTCTTCTTCCCCTCCGGGAACTACCTGGGCAGCGTGGTGTTCGGGACCTCCTGCGGCGGGGCGGCCTGGTCGGGGGCACGCCACTGGCCGGACAGCGTTCCGGGCTACGCCCGACGGCGGGTGCGCGGACGCTTCGGGAAACTGGTCCGCGCCCTGCTGGACCACGCCGCCTTCGCTCTCGCGGTCGGCTTCCCGCTCGGGTTCCTCCTGTACCTGGTGGGTGTGCGACCCGCCGACCGGCTCGCCGCTGTGGTGGTAGCGGCCGCCCTGGCCCACGCTTTCACCACCGGCTTCATGGACTGGATCGAGAGCCCCTCGGCCGATGACGGCCCGCTGACTCCGCTCGACCATCTCGCCGCCGACCGCCGCCTGGAGGTGCTGCGGGCGTGCGTGTTCGGCCTCACCTACGGCCTCACGGTCGTGGTGGGGGTGGGACTGTTCCGCGGCATAGGGGTCGGGCTCCTGTCGGGCACCATCGGCGGGCTCGGTATCGCCGCCACCACCGGGTTGCTCGCGGGCCGCCACCACGCCTGGCTGGCGTTCTCGGCCGCCACGCACCGACTGTCCCGGCAAGGCCGACTGCCGTATCCGCTCATGCCGTTCCTCGACGACGCGCACCGCCTGGGTCTGCTGCGGGCGGTGGGTCCCGTCTACCAGTTCCGGCACCAGGCACTGCGCCACCACCTCAGCACGGCGTGCGGGGGCGGCCCGACCCCGGTCCCGGAGGAACCTGTGGTCAGCGGCCGTGCGCCAGCGGATGGAGCGGCTGGTAGAGGCTGATGTCTCCGCCGCCGGGCAGCCGGAAGGCGGTGACCCTGCCCCAGCGCGCCTCGGTGACGGGCTGGGTGAACCGGACTCCCTTCTCGGTGAGTTCGGCCATCGTGGCATCGAGGTCGTCGCACATCAGCATCAGCTCGTGCGAGGGCCCGCCCTCGGACGGATGGAAGGCCAGTTCGGCGGGCGGTGCCTCGAAGAGGAGCCAGCCGTGGCCCGCGTCGACGTGCGGCCAGCCGAGGACGTCCCGGAAGAAGGCGCGGTCCGCCTCGGCGTCGCGGGAGTACAGCACGATGTGCGCCCCATTGATCACGGCCGGAGGATAACGGCAGAGCGGGGTCCGCCCGGCGCGGCGCGCCGTACCTATGCGTTGGACCAGCTGCGTCGGCAGAGCACCAGCCGGTAGCCGTCGGGGTCCTCGATCGTGACGCCCCACTCGTTCCAGTAGGAGTTGGGCGAGAGCACCCGCCTGCCGCCGTGCTCCTCCAGGCGGGCGACGAGTTCGTCGGGGACCGGCTCCTCGAGGTAGAGGACGAGGAGGTCCTCCTCGGTGGGACGGGGTTCGACCGGCCGACCGGCCTCGTGGACGAGTTCCAGGTGCCAGCCGGCCTCGGGCAGCCCGAGCATGAGCAGGTCGTGCTCACCCCGCTCCGGGCCCGCCTCGGCCCGGTACACCACCGACAGCCCGAGCCCCTCGGCCCAGAACCGCTCGGCCGCGGCCAGGTCCCGGGAGGGACGGGCGATCCTGAGGTGACTGCGGGCGTCGAAGGGCATGACGGTTCTCCTCACGGGGATGCGAACGGCGGGTCGCGGGGGTGCGTACCGCGAGCGGGCCCCTTCGGCAGCCTAGGAGCGCGGTGATCACCGGGCCATCGGCCATGCCTCCTGCGTCGCAGGGCGTAGGACCGCGTCAGCCGCCCGGTGCCGCCGGTACGACGCTCGCGTCGAGCAGGGGCCCCAGTTCCCGTACGACGGTCGTCAGGGCGCGTACGTCCCGTTCGGTCCGGGCGATCAGGAGGGCCCCCTCCAGCGCGCTGATCATGAGCGTGGCGAGCGACTCGGTCCGGTCCGCCGGGACGCCCATGTCCGTGAGGGCGTCGGCCACCGGGCGGATCCAGCGGGCGAACGCCGCCGCGGCCGCCGTCCGGGTGGAGTCGGTGCTCTGGGCGCAGTCCACGGTCGCCGCGGCGACCGGGCAGCCCCCGGCGAACCCCGACGACTCGTACTCGTCCGTCCACTGCCGCACCATCGCGGCGAACAGGCCGCTCGGCGTCGGCTCGGGCAGCTGGGCGAGGAAGCGCCCGACACGCCGGGCCGCGTACGTGCCGGCCCAGTCCACGGCCTCGTTGACGAGTTGCTCCTTGCCGCCGGGGAAGTAGTGCTGGAGCGAGCCGCGCGGAGCCCCCGCGTGGACGGCGACATCGCGCATACCGGTCGCCGTGACGCCGTCGCGCCGGATCAGCTGGGCCGCGCTGAAGACCATCCGCTCCCGCGGCCCGCGCTTGGACGCGGCCATCGTCGACCTCCCGGGCTGGACACCTTGTTCCCCCCACTCTATGACCGGCGTCATAAACCTCGCTACTATGACCGCTGTGATAGGCCGGGGGTCCGGAGCGAAAGGCAGTCCACCGTGTACATCGGCTTCATCGGTCTCGGGGTCATGGGGCAGCCCATGGCACTGCGCCTGGCCCGGTCCGGCACTCCCCTGGTGGTGTGGAACCGCACTCCCGCGCGCACCGAACCGCTGCGCGCGGCCGGCGCCGAGGTGGCGGCGGACCCCGCCGAGGTGTTCGCGCGGGCGGAGATCGTGATCCTCATGCTCGCCGACGACCTCGCGATCGACGCCACCCTGGGCCGCGGCACCCCGGACTTCGCCGCGCGCGTCGCCGGACGGGTCGTCGTGCACATGGGTACGACCTCGCCCGGATACTCCCGGGACCTGGAGGCCGAGGTACGGGCCGCGGGCGGGCGCTATGTGGAGGCGCCCGTCTCGGGATCACGGGTCCCGGCGGAGAACGGTCAGCTGGTGGGGATGCTGGCCGGGGAGGCGGCGGCGGTGGATGTCGTACGGCCGCTGCTCGCACCCTTGTGCCGCGAGACGTTCGTCTGCGGTGCGGCCCCGAACGCCCTGGTGATGAAGCTGTCGGTCAACCTGTTCCTGATCACCCTGGTGACCGGGCTGTCGGAGGCCTACCACTTCGCCGACCGGCACGGTCTGGACCGCAAACTCTTCCTGGACGTCCTGGACGCGGGTCCCATGGCCAGCGGGGTCTCCCGGATGAAGGCACCCAAGCTGCTGGCCCGCGACTTCGCCGTGCAGGCGGCGGCCCATGACGTCCTGAAGAACAACCGGCTGGTCGCCGAGGCCGCCCGTGCGGCGGGACTCGCCTCACCGCTCCTCGACGTCTGCCACACCCTCTTCGACGAGACCGTGACACTGGGGCACGGGTCCGAGGACATGGTGGCCGTCCTACGGGCGATCGAGGCCCGCACCGAGAACGCGCCCTAGTTGCGGGGGATGCCGTAGGCCCGGTCGACGCGCAGGCGCAGGACCAGGCGGCGGTCTCGGACCATGGTGGCGCGGTAGTCCTCCCAGTCGGGATGCTCGCCGGCGATGTCGCGGTAGAGCCGCACCAGCTCCTCCACCGTGGGGTCGTACGGGTCCTGCGCGACCGGCGACAGCTCGGCGGTGCCCTCGGCGACCGTGTACGCCCAACGGTCGGGGCTGGTCACGTGGTACGAGGCCCGGGGGTCCCGGCGCAGATTGCGGGTCTTTGCGCGGTCGTCCGTGAGCGAGACCCGGATGATGTGTTCCTCGGGATCGTAGGCGTGGCTGACGTTCGACAGCTGGGGCCGGCCGTCGCGCTTGAGGGTGACCAGCACCCCGCCGTGCCCCTCGGAGAGCAGTGCGAGCAGCGCGTTCTGCGTGGCGTCCTGAGTCATACCCGGGTCAACTTCCCCGACCGTCCCGCGCATTCCCCGGTGCGCCCTCCGTCGTGATCCGGATCGCAGCGGCCCGGGGATCGGCCCGGATCCGTGTGGGGCCGTGACATGTTGGAGCCGGAAACCCGGGACGACACCGGGACAGACCGGAGGAGAACGATGGGACAGCTGCGTCAAGAGGTGGAGCCGGGAGAGGTCGGTCTCGACCCGCAGGCGCTGGCCCGCCTCGACCAGCACTTCGCGCACCGGGTCGACGCCGGGAGGCTGCCCGGCTTCCTGGTGGCCGTCTCACGGCACGGCCGCACCGCGCACCTCACCCTGTACGGGCACCGCGATGTGCGGAAGGGGCTCCCGGTCGAGACCGACACGCTGTGGCGGATGTACTCGATGACCAAGCCGGTCACCTCGGTCGCCGCGCTGATCCTCATGGAGGAGGGCCGCTTCGGGCTCGACACGCCCGTCGCGGACTTCCTGCCGGCCTTTGCCGAGCCGCGCGTCCACGTCGACGGCTCCGGCCCGGATCTGCGGACCCGCCCCGCCGAGGGGCCCATCCTGGTCCGTCATCTGCTCACCCATACGGCGGGGCTGACGTTCGGCTTCTACCACGCGCATCCCGTGGACGCCCTGTACCGGGAGGCGGGCATCGAGTCGTCCGTGGTGCCCGGGACGGATCTCGCCGGGACATGTGAGGCATACGCCCGGCTGCCGCTGCAGTTCGAGCCGGGCGCCCAGTGGAACTACTCGGTGGCGACCAACGTGCTCGGCCGGCTGGTGGAGGTGGCCTCGGGCCAGGACCTGGCCGCCTTCCTCGCCGAACGGATCTTCGCCCCGCTGGGCATGGCGGACGCGGGCCTGTGGGTCACCGAGGAGCAGGCGCCACGGCTCGCGGAGCTGTACGGCGAGACGCAGGAGGGCGGGATCACCCCGGTGCCGGGACTGCCCGTGCACGGCCGGCCGCAGCTGCTCTCCGGCAGCGGTGGCATGGTCGCCTCGGCACACGACTACCACCGCTTCATGGAGTTCCTCCGCCGCGGCGGTGAACTGGACGGCACCCGGCTGCTGAGCGCCGACACGGTCGCCGCCATGACCTCCAACCATCTTCCCGACGGCGCCGACCTGTACTCCTACGGCAGCCCGGTGCATCGCGAACCCGGCAAGGCGGGCCTCGGGTTCGGGCTCGGCGTCTCCGTCGTCACGGATGCCGCGGTGACCCGGTCGCCCACGGTCCGGGGCTCGTTCGGCTGGAGCGGAGTGGCCACCACCACCTTCTGGGTCGACCCGGAGCACGACCTGACCGTCCAGTTCCTGACCCAGCTGCGCCCGACGGGCTCGCACACGGTCTACCCGGAGCTGAAGCGGCTGGTGCACGAGGCGTTGAAGGGCTGACCGCGCGGGCGCCCGACCGGCCGGGGCGAGGGGCGGCGATCCGGCCGCCCCTCCCCCGGGTGCTCAGGCGCTGGTCGTCAAGCTGAACTCCAGCCCCTCCCTGGCCAGTTCCGTGAGCCACTCCTCGGACCGCGGGGCCGTCTCCGCCGCCCGGTTGAGCCCCGCGGGCAGGGCGTCGGCGAGGATCCGGCGCACGCCCAGGGCCAGCGGGCGGGAGACACAGCGGGCCATCGCGCTCTCCTCCTTCGTCCCCTCCAGGTCCAGGAGGTAGCGGCCGGACCAGGTCTCACCCGAGCCGGCCCGTACCTCCAGGGACACGGCGAGGACCACCCGGTCACGGTCCTCGTCCGTCGTGGGGTACGCGGCCGCGAGTTCCCCCGCCAGGGCCGCGATCGTCGCGTCGTCGCCCACCTTCAGCTCCTCGAACACCCGGTCCCAGGCGCGCAGCCAGCCGTCCAGGCGCAGGGTGCCGCGGACGAAGGTCATCGGCTTCCAGGCGGCCGGCAGGCCGTACTGGGCGACGAAGGGAACGCTGTCGCGGTTCGGGTAGACCTCGAAGGCCTCGCCGTCGATGACATGGGGGCGGGTCGCCTCCCAGGGCCGGGCCGCGGTGGTCTCGGCGCCGTCCTCGACGTAACGCGCCGGTGAGCGCAGCGCGTTGAGGACGCCGAGGGGTGCCCAGCTGAACCGGTACCGGAAGTCGTTCGGGGCCGCCGGAATGCCGCCGCAGTACGAGGTGAGGCGCACCTCCGCGGGGGTGCCGGCACCGATCTCCTTCTCGGCACGGGCGATCAGGCTGTGCGCGAAGAGGTGGTCGATGCCGGGGTCCAGGCCCGCCTCGGTCAGCACCACGAGCCCGGCCGCGGCGGCCTCGGGCACCAGGTCGAGGACCGCGTCGGAGACATAGCTGGAGCAGGCGAAGTGGGCCCGCCGCTCGACGCAGACGCGCAGCAGGGCCGCGTGTTCGGGGGCCGGGAGCATGGAGACGACCACATCGCCCGGCGCCACCTCCGCCGCCAGCGCGGGCAGCGCGAGCGCACGCGGTTCGGCACGTCCCGCGAGGCCCAGCCCGGCCAGGGCCTCCGCGGCGCGCTCCTCGGTCCGGTGCCACAGCCGGACCCGTGCGGCGGTGTCGCAGACCGCCGCGAGCCCGCTGCCCGTGGACAGCCCCGCGCCGATCCAGTGCACCGTGCCGCTCGCCGGGACCGGCGCCTTCGTGGGCTCAGACATCGCTCGACTCCCCTTCCGCGGACCGGAGTTCCCGGACCGCCGTGTCGAATCGTTCCCGGCAGCGCCCCCAGGCACCGCCCACCTCGAAGTCCGCCAGCAGCGGGGTCAGCCCCGCGGAGAAGTCCGTGCTCGCCTCCAGCGGCAGCAGGGACGGCAGATTGTCGATCGCGATGAGGTCGAGGGCGGGCTCCTCGCGCAGCCTGCGGACCGGGTGTTCCCAGTCGGTCGGGGTGTCGTAGACGGGCAGGAGGTTCAGCGGCGACCCCACGTCTGCCGTCACGTCGCACACGGTGCGCAGCCGCCGGCCGGGGTCGTCGAGATCCTTGTCCGTCAGGAACGGCGGCACCGGGCTGGTGGTGAGCACGGTGTTGACCAACAGCTCGTGGTCCAGCAGGGCCGGGCGGTCCAGATCGCGGGTCTCGGCCAGGTCCCAGCAGGTGGGGTCGACCCCGGCCATCATGAGCGCGGTCCGCGCACCGCGCCCGCTGCGCCCCAGCGCGCCGATCACCAGGGCCCGCGCCTCGCCCGCGGCCGCGCGCAGCCGCTCGTCCAGTTCCTCCTTCGCGGTGGGCCGCAGCGGGGCGGTCAGCCGGTCACGGTGGTGCAGCAGGGCGAGGGCGGCGCCCACGTACCCGGCCCAGAACCCGAACGCGACGAGCCGGCGACCGGTGTCGTCGACCAGGTACTCCAGGTCGAGCAGTGTTCCGCCGCCCGCGCGGAATCGGCGCAGCAGGTCGGCGGCGCCGGGCTGGCCCTTGTAGGCGTGCCCGAAGAAGACATGCCGATGGATCAGTTGCGGCGGCAGGTCCGGAAGTTCCTTGAGGCCGAGGATCACCGCGTCCCGCGGGGCCGCCACCCAGGACCCGGGCTCGGCCAGACGGCAGCCCACCGCCTCGTACTCCTTGGCCGGGAAGACCCGCTGCGGTGAGTCCTCGACTGTGACGGTCACTCCCGCGTCGACGAGCCGTCGGGCGTCGGACGGCACGAGGGGGGTGCGTCGCTCGGTGGTACGGGTCTCGTGGCGGAGCCACAGATGGAGTGCGGTCATACGAGGTTGACCTCCGGGCGCGGAGCGTCGGCGGCGAACCGTTCGACGCTCAGGGGGCTGATGTCGACGAAGGGTACGCGGCCGAGGTAGAGGTCCCTTAGGACCTCGCCGACCGCGGGCCCTTGGAGGAAGCCATGGCCGGAGAACCCGGTGGCGTACAGAAAGCGGGAGGGTGAACTCGCCTCGCCGATCAGCGCGTTGTGGTCGGGGGTGATCTCGTACAGGCCCGCCCAGCCGCCGGTGCGGCGCAGGTCGAGCAGTGCGGGCGCGCGCTGCTCCATCGCCGCGTACAGCCGTGGGATCCAGCGGTCGTGGGTCCCGGTGGCGAAGCCGGGCCGCTCGTCGGGGTCGGACATGCCGACGAGGAGCCCCGGGCCCTCGGTGTGGAAGTAGAAGCTGGTGGTGAAGTCGATGGTCATGGGCAGTCCGGGCGGCAGGTCCGGGACGGCCTCGGTGACGGCGATCTGGCGGCGCAGCGGCTCCACCGGCAGGTCGACCCCCACCATGGCGGCGACGGCCCGTGACCAGGCGCCCGCGGCGCAGATCACGGTGTCGGTCTCGATCCGGCCCTGCTCGGTGACGACGGCGGTGATGGTGTCGCCGCGCAGTTCGATGTCGGTGGCCGCGCAGTGCCGCAGGATCCGCGCGCCGTGCCGGCGGGCCCCCGCCGCGTAGCCGTGCACCACCGACTCGGGGGTGCAGTGCCCGTCGTCGGGAGAGTACGCGGCGGCCAGCAGCCCGTCCGTGGTGATGAGCGGTGACAGCCGCCGCGCCTCGGCCGGATCGATCATGCGGCTCGGCACACCGAGGGAGTTCTGCAGCCGCACCCCGGCCTCGAAGGAGGCGACCTCCTCGGGAGTGGAGAGCAGGAACAGATAGCCGACCCGGTGCAGCCCGATGTCCTGCCCCGGCTCCTCGGCGAACCGGGCGAACGCCTCCAGACTGCGCGCCCCGAGCCGGACGTTGAGTTCGTCGGAGAACTGCGCCCGTACCCCGCCGGCGGCCCGTGAGGTGGAGCCGGCGGCGAGTTCGTCACGCTCGACGAGGACGACGTCGGGGACTCCCGCGCGGGCCAGATGGTAGGCGGCGCTGGTGCCCATCACCCCGCCGCCGATGACGACGACACTCGCACGCAGGGTCATCGGCGGGACTCCTTTCCACGGGCGGCGTCGATCACGGCCCAGGCCGCCGCCGCGTCCTGGACCCCGACCCCGACGCTGAGGTGGAGCACGATGTCGTCGGCGCTTCTGCGCGCCTCCCGCCGGCCGGTGACCACACCGCCCAGCGGGATCAGGTCCTCCGGGGAGAGCAGCCGGTCGCGCAGCGCGGACACGACCGGGCCCGCGTGGTCCCGGGCCGTGTCCGGGTCGTCCACGACGACGGCCGCGGCCCGGCGCACCGTCTCGGGGTCGACCTCGCTGCGGGTGGGCTCGAAGGACCCGACGCTGACGACCGTGCATCCGGGGGTGAGCCAGGCGCCGCGCAGGACGGGAGTGCGGCTGAGGGTGCAGACGGCGACCATCGGCAGTCCGGTCACGGCCTCGCGCGCCGTGTCGACCGCCTTGACGGGGATGCCGAGTTCGGCGGCGAGGGCCCGGGCAGCCTGCGCACGCCGGTCGGGCGTGGGGCTCCAGATGCGCACGGAGCGCAGGGGGCGTACCCGGGCGACGGCCCGTGCGTGGGCGAGCGCCTGGGTGCCGGCGCCGACCAGGCCGAGTTCCGTGCTGTCGGCGGTGGCGAGGACATCGAAGGCCACGGCGCCCGCGGCGGCGGTGCGCAGGGTGGTCACCGCGGTGCCGTCCAGGACGGCGACCAGTTGTCCCGTCACCGGGTCGAGGGCGTTGATCACCGCGTGGACCGTCGGCAGCCCGGCGGCCGAGTTGCGCGGGTTCACGCTGCCGAACTTGGCGACGGGCCCGGTGTCCGCGGAGAGGCGGGCGACATAGGAGAAGACGACGCTGTCGTCGTGGCGGCTGGGGTGCATGATCTTGCAGGGGAGTTCTGCGGTGCCGTCCCCGAGGGCGGTGAAGGCCGCGTGCTGGGAGCGGATCGCGCGGTCGGTGTCCAGCAGGTGATGGATCCGCTCGCCGCTCAGGCGTAAGACGTCGTCGGTCATTCCTTGATTGTTTCCGGGATCCGCGCTCGCGTCACCAAGGCGTCAAGGGCGGTGGCCCACCGGGGTGCGGAATGCCGCCGCCGGTGCCGGTGTGCCGACCCGTGTGCGGGCGCGGCGGCCGGCGCCGGGCGGCCGCCGCGCACCCGCTCATGAGGAGTGCACCACCGCGTCGAGGTGCGGCAGGTAGTGGTCGAGCCGCTCCCGCTTGGTGCGCAGATACGTGATGTTGTTCTCGCACGGCGGTATCAGCAGCGACACCTGCTCGTCGATCTTGATGCCGTGCTTGAGGAGCGCCTCCCGCTTGCGCGGGTTGTTGGAGAGCAGCCGCACGGACCGGACACCGAGGTCGTGCAGGATCTCCGCCGCGACCCGGTAGTCGCGCGCGTCCACCGGCAGACCGAGGGCGAGGTTCGCCTCCACCGTGTCCAGGCCCTCCGACTGCAGCTTCATCGCGCGCAGCTTGGCGAGCAGGCCGATCCCGCGGCCCTCATGGCCGCGCAGATAGACGAGAACGCCGCGTCCCGCGGCCACGATCTCGCGCAGCGCGGTGGAGAGTTGGGGCCCGCACTCGCAGTGCGTCGAGCCGAAGGCGTCCCCCGTCAGGCACTCGGAATGGAGGCGGACGAGCATGCCCTCTTCCTCGATGTCGCCGTACACCAGGGCGACTTGTTCGTCACCGCGGTCGTGGTCGAGGTAGCCGACGGCCTGGAAATCACCGTACTTGGTCGGCAGGGGGGCATTCACGACCCGGGTGACCCCGGAGGACGGACCATTCACCACTCGGGGGACTCCCGAGAGGTGGGCATTGCCGCCGAGCACCCCATCGATGTCTGTCATGATCTATTCCTATCTGTAAGCGCAGGCGGTACGAGACGAAAGGCCGTGGAACCATGAGCGGTTCGGGAAATACGGAAACTTCTGGGACGCGGTCGGCGGATGACACGGTCGCCCCCGGGCGGACGCCGGGGCGCGGCGCGGATGTGCTGCCGTCGGACACCTCGCGGGACGTACGGGTCCGGGCGGAAGGGGTGAGCCGCCAGGTCGCCGTGCTTCCCGTGGGCAGTTTCGAACAGCACGGTCCCTACCTGCCGTTGGCGACGGACACACTGGTCGCGTGTGCGATCGCGCGCGAGGTCGCCGCCGCGTATCCGGTTCACCTCCTTCCTCCCGTGACGATCTCCTGTTCGCACGAGCACGCGGACTGGCCGGGAACCGTGAGCATTTCCTCGGTCACCCTCCACGCGGTGGTACGGGACATCGCCGCATCCCTGCGCCGCTCGGGCATCGAGGCCCTGGTTCTGGTGAACGGCCACGGCGGGAATTACGTCCTCGGCAATGTAGTCCAGGAATCCGCGGGCAGCGGTGTCCGGATGGCACTTTTCCCGGCCCCGGAGGACTGGGAGGCGGCTCGGGAACGGGCCGGTGTGCACACCTCGTTGCTCAGTGACATGCATGCCGGGGAAATCGAGACCTCCATTCTTCTGCACTGCCATCCCGAATTGGTCAGGTCCGGTTACGAGACGACGGACTTCATCGCCGACGACCGCAGGCATCTCCTTACCCTCGGCATGTCGGCCTATACGGAGTCCGGTGTCATCGGGCGTCCTTCACTGGGTTCCGCGGAGAAGGGGAAGCACTTGCTCGCGGCGCTCGCCGACTCCTTCGCGCCGTACTTCTCCTTGGTCGCCTCGGAGGAGCCCGCCGCGAGCGGCCTGCCCGGAGCCAAGGCTGCGAAGGGCGCACAGCGGCCCTGACGCCGCGTCAGCAGCGAACGTCGCGACCCGGGGGGCGAACGCGGATAGGGAGCGTAGGGCACGAGGGCAGGGAGCGCGTGGGGGGAACGCTCCGGGCCCTGTGCCGAGGGCTCCTTCAACGCCTCCGAGGCACCTGGCACATCGGCGGACCCGGCCGGCTCCACCGACTCGACGAGCTCGACCGATCCGGCCCCGCGGGCGGGCTGCGCGTCCGTCGTCGTCGCACGCGGGCCGCGCAGTCCCGTGTACCACCGGGCGAGGAGTACGACGATCCCGGGCAGGCTCGCGACAAAGCTGAGGACGCCGTACACCACCGCGACGCTGAGCCCCATGTCCGCGCCGAGGCCCGCCGCTCCGAACGCCCAGGCGGTGACGCCCTCGCGGGGGCCCCAGCCGCCGACGTTCAGCGGCAGCCCCATGGCGATGAGGGCGAGCAGGGCCAGGGGCAGCAGGGTGGCCGGGGACGCGTGCGACCCGGCGGCGCGTGCGGCCACCAGGAACATCAGCAGATGCCCGGCGAGCACGACGACCGACGAGAGCAGCACCGCGGGCCAACTGCCGCGGGCCAGCAGCGCGGTGCGCGCCTCGGCGAGCGTGGCCCGGAGCGCGCGGGACCGCCGCGAGGGGCGAGCCGCCCGGCCCATCCGCAACGCCGCCACGACGGCGAGCACACCGAGGATCGCGAGCGCCGACAGCGCGACCCCGTGGCGAGCCTGCGTGAGCACCGGCGAGGGGAACGTGAGCAGCACCGGCACGCCGACAGCCACAAGAGCCACCTGGCCGGCGGTGCGTTCCAGGACCACGGCGCGCACACCGCGTCCGACGTCCCCGGCGCTCTGCCCGTGCCGCACCGCGCGGTGCACGTCGCCGAGCACCCCGCCGGGGAGCGCCGCGTTGAGGAACAGCGCGCGGTAGTAGTCGGCGACGGCGGCGCCGAGCGGCAGCCGGATGTCCAGGGCGCGGGCGACACGGCACCAGCGCCAGGCGCTGAACACGGTGGTCAGCATGCCGATCCCGAGCCCCGCGAGCAGGGTCGGGACGTCGATCCGGCGCAGCCCGTCGAGGAACACGCCGGTGCCGAGCCGCCACAGGAGCACGCCGAGGATGGCGGCTCCGGCGACCGTGCCGAGATGCGTGCGCAGGGCGCGCGGGAAGAAGCGGCGACGCGCCGTCGGCTTCTCGTCCGCGCCCGCCGGGCCGTCACCCGGCGCGGTGGGCGCGGTGTCCGGGGTGAGGACCGCGGTGGCCGAGGCCTCGCGGATCTCCTCCCCCGGCTGCCCCGGGGCGAGCGTCCGCGCCGTCATCCCGCCCCTCCCGCCGGTCGCGGCAGGACCAGGATGTCGCTGTGGTGCACGACCACACCCACCCGGCCCGCCGCGCAGTCGGCCAGACGGTCCTGGAGATACGTCTCCGCACGCTGCGCGAGCTCCGGCCGCTGATCCACGGCCGCACCGACCCAGCCGCGCAGCCATTCGGCGGTCAGTTCCGCCTGCTCGGCGCCGAGCCGCCACGGGCTCGGATGCACCCGTACGGTCGCGCCCAGCCGCCCGAAGACCTCGCATGCCTCACGGACCGCGTCCGGGCCGAGGAGGCCACCGCGGCGCTGATGGGCGTTGAAGGCGTCGGCGATCTCCTGGTCCATGGGGTGCGCGGGGGTCAGTTCCACGCGTCCGACGACGGACAGGGTGAGCAGCGCCGGGCAGCCGGCGCCGACGCAGGCCGCGGCGAACGTCTCCATCTCGTCGGCGGTGAGGACGTCGAGCAGCGCGGAGGCGGTCACCAACGAGGCTCCCGCCAGGGCGTCCGGCGTGAGCCGGCCGATGTCGCCGCGCTGGGTGGTGACGGTGACCCGGCTGCCGTCGGCGGCCGCCTTGGGGGCGCCGACCGTGGCGAAGTGCAGCAGATAGGGGTCCCGGTCGTGCAGGATCCAGTGCTGGGCGCCGTCGAGGAGCGGGGCGAGCCAGCGGCCCATCGAACCGGTGCCGCAGCCCAGGTCGTGCACCACCAGGTCGGTGGCGCGACCGGACCGGTTGGCGAGCCGGATCCGCAGCGGGTCGAGCAGTTCGTGTGCCCGGGCCGCCGCGTCCGCGGGTTCGCGCAGTTGCAGCCACTGCGGGGCGTACCGGGGGACCTCGGGCTCGGTGCCGCCGGGTGACGGTATCGCGGCGAGAGTGGCGGGCTCGGCGGGCTCGGGGTGCGCCTGGGGTCCGGGGGGAGTCGTACTCGTGCTCATGCCGCCCTCCGGGGTTCGTGGCGCAGCTTGGCGAGGACACCCGCCAGGCTGCGGGCCGTGGTGGCCCAGCCGTCCAGTGCGGCCCGGCGGCCGCGCGCGGCGGCCTTCAGCCGGCGCCGTACGTCCGCCTCGCCGAACCAGCCGCGCAGCTCGGCGGCCAGCGCGGCGGGGTCCTCCGGCGGTACGAGGATGCCGGGCACCCCGCCGTCGGGTGCGCGGCCGACCGCCTCCGGCAGCCCGCCGACGTCGGTGGCGAGGACCGGGATGCCGCGGGCGAGCGCCTCGGTGACGGCCATGCCGTACGTCTCCGCGTACGACGTCAGGACCATGAGGTCGGCGGCGGCATAGCTGGCGTCGAGCGCGGCGCCGGACTGCGGTCCGACGAGGTGCAGCCGGTCGCCGAGGCCGTGGGCGTCGATGAGGTCGCGCAGCCGGGCCACGTACTCGGGGTCGTTGCCGAGCCCGCCGACGCAGTGGCAGCTCCACGGCAGGTCCTTGACGGTGGCGAGAGCCTCGATCAGCCGGTGCTGACCCTTGCGCGGGGTGACCGCGGCGACGCACAGCAGCCGTGAGACGCCGTCGGTGCCGGGGGCCAGGGGCGCGATGTCGGCGCCGGGCGCGGCGGCGTGCACGCGCTCGGGGGCGAGTCCGTGGTGGGAGACGAGCCGGCGCACGGCCCAGTCGCTGGTGGCGACGACGGCGGACACGGCCCGCAGGGTGACGCGCTCCTTGGCGTCGAGTTCGGCCGCGGTCGCCGAGTCGAGGCCCGTCTCGTCCCCGAGCGGCAGATGCACGAGGACGGCGAGGCAGAGGCGTTCCGCCTCGGGGGTGATGATCTCGGGGACGCCGCAGGCGAGCAGGCCGTCCAGCAGGACGACCGTGCCGTCGGGCAGTTCCCGCAGCGTACGGGCGAGTTCCGCGCGGGCGGCGGCCCCGGGCCGGGGCCAGGTGCCGTCGACGGTGTGCTGCTGGACCTGCCAGCCGAAGCCGGGCAGGTCGAGGCAGATACGGCGGTCGTAGGCGTTGCCGCCGCTGGGGGTGGCCGGGTCGTCGACGCCGCCCGGCATGACGAAGTGCACGGTGCGCAGGGACATGGGGATGATGTCGGCGTTCTTCAGGGCCGTGTTCTGCACGGGCACGTAGTTCAACCGGCTGTGGGACGCCCGGCCGCGGGAGTCCGGGGACGCGTGGTCGATGGTCGTGTCCGTCACAGGGCACGCTCGTAACTCGCCCAGGCGATGTGCGACTCGTGCAGCGTGACGGTGAGGGCGGCGATGCCCCGTGCGTTCTCGCCCAGCGCTCCCTTGTGGATCCGCTCGGCCAGGCGGTCCGCGATCACCTTGGCCAGGAACTCCGTCGAGGTGTTGGTGTTCGCGAAGTCGGGCTCGTTGTCGAGGTTGCGATAGTTGAGCTCGCTCACCACGGCGCCCAGCTCCTGCGTGGCCAGTCCGATGTCGACGACGATGTTGTCGTCGTCCAGCTCGGCGCGGCGGAAGGTTGCGTCCACGAGGAACGTCGCCCCGTGCAGGCGCTGCGCGGGCCCGAAGACCTCGCCACGGAAGCTGTGGGCGATCATCAGGTGATCGCGGACGGTGATGCTGAACAACGGACGACCCTCCAGGTGCGGTGCGTCTGGCCCCCTGCTGGGGCATGTTGTGTAGTACGGCCGACTCCGGCGCGTTGTTCAGCTGCCCGTTCTCCTTGTTGCGAGGTTTTCTGCGAATTCCCAGTGGGTTTCCCAGGAGTCCGGACAACTCGGGCTGCGGGGCCGGGACCAGGGCGTGTTGCGACCGGCTCAGCCGGCGGTGTAGCGGATGCGGTGGCACAGCCCCTTGAGATCGCCGTGCGCGAGGCGTGGCAGCACGTCGGGGAGCTCGTCGAAGGTGGACTCGCCGGTGATGAGCGCGTCGAAGGCGGGGTCGGCGAGCAGCCGCAGGGCGAGGGCCATCCGGTCGCCGTAGGTGCGTCCGGAGCGGGCGCGCGGCGAGACGGTGCCGACCTGGCTGCTGCGCAGGGTCAGGCGGCGCGAGTGGAACGCCTCGCCGAGCGGCAGGGTGATCCGCCGGTCGCCGTACCAGCTGAGTTCGACGACCGTGCCTTCCGGGGCGAGCAGTTCCAGGGACCGTAGGAGCCCCTGTTCGGTCGCGCTCGCGTGGACGACGAGGTCGCACTCCCCGAGCGCGTCCTCGGGCAGCGCGAAGTCCACACCGAGTGCTCGGGCGGTCTCGGCGCGGGCGGGATCGGCGTCCACGAGCTGGACACGGACCCCGGGGTGACGTACGAGGAGGGCGGCGACGGAGCAGCCGACCATGCCACCGCCGACCACGGCGATCCGGTCCCCGACGAGGGGACCGGCGTCCCAGACCGCGTTGACGGCGGTCTCCACGGTGCCGGCGAGGACGGCCCGGTGGGCGGGTACGGCGTCCGGTACGACGGTGACGGCCGAGGCTGGGACCACATACCGGCTCTGGTGCGGATACAGGCAGAAGACGGTACGTCCGACCAGGTCGGCGGGCCCGTACTCCACCTGTCCGACGCTCAGATAGCCATACTTCACGGGGGCCGGGAAGTCGCCCTCCTGGAACGGGGCACGCATGGCGGCTTGCTGGCTCTCCGGCACGCCACCGCGGAAGACGAGGGTCTCGGTGCCGCGGCTGACGCCCGAGTACAGCGTGCGCACGAGCACATCGCCGTCACCGGGCTCCTCGAGCCCGACGTCGCGCACCTCCGCGTGGCCCGGCGAACGCAGCCAGAAGGCCCGAGCTGTGAGATCCATATGCGTCCTCCTGAACGATCGGCCCACTCTTCACGTACCGCAACTACGAGGAGTCGCGCACAACGTACGCGGCGAAGATCGAATCTGTCACTTGGCCGGAGGGTGAGCGGTGGCCCTGAACCACATGTACGACGCGAGGCTGTTGCAGCAGGAGACGACCGTAGGGGCGGGCGTGCAGGTGCTGCTGCTGACCTTGCTGGGCACGGCGATCGGGATGGGCCCGGCCGGCTGGCTGACGGGCCTTGCGTTCGCACTCGCCACCTGGGCCGTCCTCACCCGTGCCGTGCTCCGTTCCCGGCTGCGCTCCTTCGGCCCGGCCAACCGGGTGACGCTCGGCCGGGCCACACTGGTCGGCGGCGTCACGGCACTGGTGGCGGACTCGTTCGAGAGCTCACCGCCGGTGACCGTGCTCGTGGCGCTGACCGCGGTGGCGCTGATCCTGGACGGCGTGGACGGCAAGGTGGCCCGCCGCACCGGCACGTCGACCGCGCTCGGCGCGCGCTTCGACATGGAGGTCGACGCGTTCCTGATCCTGGTGCTGAGCGTCTATGTGTCGATGTCGCTGGGCCCGTGGGTGCTGCTGATCGGCGGGATGCGGTACGTGTTCGTGGCGGCGGCCCGGGTGCTGCCGTGGCTGAACGGCCAACTGCCGCCGAGCATGGCGCGCAAGACGGTGGCGGCCCTGCAGGGCGTCGCGCTGCTGGTCGCCGGTTCCGGGTATCTGCCGTACGCCGCTACGGCGGCCGTCGTCACGGGCGCGCTGGCGTCCCTGCTGTGGTCGTTCGGGCGGGATGTGCTGTGGCTGTGGAGCGTTCGGGACCGGGGGCAGGACCAGGCGGGCGCGGCGGCGGACGGCACCGTGCTGCGGCCGGTGCCGGAACTGGTGGCGGGCGGCTGAGCGAAGGCGGGGCCGATCTGTGGGCCGACGCCCGGTGCGGCGGCGCGCCCGGCCGCGCGTGAGGGGATGCGGAATACGCCGGATGCCCCCTCACGCCCCCGTTGCGGGAGTTCACCCGAAGTGCGTGTGCGGGCAGTGATGCGGAGGTAGTCACCGAGCCGTTCACGAGAGGAACGACCGCCATGAACCGACACCTGGCCCGCCCCGCCGGGCTCGCCGCCTCCGCCGTCCTGCTGGCCGGCGGACTGGTCGCGGCCACCGCGCCCACCGTCACCGCCGCACCCGCCAAGTACACCCAGGCGGCTGCCGCTCAGCAGTTACGGCAGGCGGGCATCCGCTGGACCTCGTCGGGCGGATGCAGCGAACGGAACAACTCCCGGTGCACGTCCTTCGAGCAGATCAACCGGACCACCGTCGCCGGTGTGATCGCCTTCAAGCGGGCGAGCGGATGCGCGGTGACCATCACCGGCGGCACGGAGCGGGGGCACGCCCCGGGCACCTACAGTCACTGGAACGGGTACAAGGTCGACATCCACGTGACGTCGTGCGTGGACCGCTACGTCACCACCAAGTTCCGCGACATCGGTCCGCGCCCCGGCGACCACGCGAAGCAGTACAGGTCACCCGCGGGGAACGTCTACGCCCGTGAGGGCTCGCACTGGGACGTGACCTACCTCAACGGCAACCTGTGACCGGGGCGGTGGTGGGAGCAGACCACCGTCGCCCCACCACCGCCGGACCGGCACCGGTCCGCTACGGCGTCGGCCTGCCGCCGTCGAGCCGCCCGATCCGGGCCACGTTCTCGCGGTCGTCCGCGTCCCCGCTCGCCTCGGCCGCGAACCAGGCGTCGAGGATCTCCTTGAGCAGCGGCTCGGACGTCAGCCGCAGGCTGAGCGCCAGCACATTGGCGTCGTTCCAGCGGCGCGCCCCGTCGGCCGTGTAGGCGTCCGTGCACAGCGCCGCCCGTACGCCCGGCACCTTGTTCGCGGCGATCGAGGCCCCGGTGCCGGTCCAGCAGCACACGACGGCCTGGTCCGCCGTCCCGTCGGCGACCTCTCGGGCCGCGGCCTCCGAGCACGCCGCCCACTGGGCGTCGTCATCGGGGCGCAGGGCACCGTGGACCAGCACCTCGTGGCCGCGACCGCGCAGTTCCCCGACGAGGCTGCGGGCGACCGGTTCGTCCATGTCCGAGGAGACGGAGATCCGCATACCCGGAGACTACCGCGCCCGGCGGTGACGGTCCGGCGCCCCGGCGGGCCGCTCAGGAGGCCGTCATGTCGCGCACCAGGGGCGCGACTTCGGTGCCGAACAGCTCGATGCAGGCCATCAGGGACGCGTGCGGCATACCGTGCATCCCGTACTTCAGGTCGAAGCGGGACGCGCCCAGGGTGCGGAGCGTGTCGGCGATCTTCCGCGCGACGGTTTCGGGCGATCCGACGTACAGGGCACCGTCCGGGCCGGCGTCGTGCCGGAACTGCTCGAAGGTGGGCGCCCGGAATCCCCGTTGCACGGCGACCTTCCGGATCGTGCGCTCGTAGTACGGCCAGAACTCCGCCACGGCCTGTTCGTCCGTCACCGCGACATGTCCCGGGGAGTGCACACCCACGGGCCGCTCCGGCTGCCCGAACCTGTCGAGGGCCTCGCGGAAGAGGGCGGAGAAGGGGGCGAACCGTGCCGTCGGGCCGCCGATGATCGCCAGCATCAGCGAGAAGCCGTACCGCGCAGTGCGGATCACCGACTCGGGGCTGCCGCCGACGCCGATCCAGGTGGGTATCGCCCCGGACTCGCTGTGCGGGTGGACGGACAGACCGTCCAGACTCGCACGGGTGCGGCCGGACCAGTGGACGGGCTTCTCCTTGAGGAGCTCGGCGAACAGGTTGACCTTCTCCTCGAAGAGCAGGTCGTAGTCGGCGAGGTCGTAGCCGAAGAGCGGGAAGGACTCGGTGCTCGACCCCCGGCCGAGGATGATCTCGGCCCGGCCGTGGGAGAGGGCGTCCAGCGTGGCGTAGCGCTGGTAGACGCGTACGGGATCGTCCGAGCTGATGACCGTGACACCCGATCCGAGCCGGATGCGCGAGGTGCGTGCGGCGATGGCTCCCAGGACCACGTCGGCGGCCGAGAGCGGCATCCAGTCGGTGTGGTGCTCCCCGATGGCGAAGTGGTCGAGTCCGACCTGATCGGCGAGGACTCCCTCCTCGACCAGCTTGCGGATCGTCTCGCCGTGCGACAGCGAGTGGCCCTCGGCGTCGTCGGTGACATCGCCGAAGGTGTCCAGTCCGAGCGTGACCATGTGTTCCTCCCCCGCACGGGCAGCGGGACGCTTCGTCATTGCGGGCTCCGGTTTCGGTAGGGCCCGCGAACGGCGAGCCGCGGTGCCCGGACCGAGGTCCGGGCACCGCTCGGGGCTGGGGTCAGTTCTTGGTGCGCAGCTGCGCGAGGGCGTCGCTCCAGGCGACGACCTGGTCGATCGTGGCCGTGAGGGCGTCGAGCTGCGCCTCGATGGGCTTGAAGACGCTGAAGTTCTCGAAGTCGGTGAACAGGGACAGCGCCACCTGGGACCGCACATCGGCCATGTGCAGCTCACCGGCGATCAGACGCAGATGCTCCACGGCGCGGGTGCCGCCGGTCGAGCCGTAGGCCACGAACCCGACCGCCTTGTGGTTCCACTCGGCGTAGAGGTAGTCGATGGCGTTCTTCAGGGCGCCGGGCACCGAGCGGTTGTACTCGGGCGTGACGATGATGAAGCCGTCGAAGGAGGCGATCTTCTCGGACCAGGCCTTGGTGTGCGGCTGCGTGTACTGCCCGAGCGACGGCGGGTAGGGCTCGTCCAGCAGCGGGAGGTTGTGGTCCGCCAGGTCGACGAGCTCGAACTCCGCGTCGGTGCGCCGGCTCGCGTTCTCCAGCACCCAGCGGGCGACGGCCTCTCCGTTCCTGCCGGGGCGCGTGCTTCCGAGAATGATGCCGATCTTGGTCATGGTCTTTTCCCTGCGCTTCCTGAATCCGAACATTCGCTTGCCTCGTCAAGTAAATACTTGCGTGAGCAAGTAGATGCGCGGAATCCTTGACTTGTCAAGCAGCTACAATCGGCGCCATGCCGTCCGCCGAACGCCCTCCGTCACCCCTCACGCCCCTCAGTGCGAGCGAGGAAGGTTTCGTGCGTGCGCTGGGCCGGGTGATGATGTTGCTGCCGCGGGCGGTGGACACCGACATGCTCCGCGACGCGCAGTTGCCGCTGTCCGAGTACACGGCCCTGATGCATCTGTCCGAGGCCCCCGGCGGTCATCTGCGGATGAACGAACTCGCCACGGTCTGCAATCTGTCGCTCAGCGGGATGACCCGGGTGGTGAACCGCCTGGAGAAGCAGGGCTTCGTCCAGCGCGCCAAGTGCGACGAGGACGGGCGCGGCTGGAACGCCGTCGTGACCGACCAGGGCCTCGCGCGCCTGGAGAAGGCCTGGCCGACGCATCTGGCCAGCGTGCGCCGCCACGTCCTGGACCATCTCGACCCCGGGGACCTCCCCCGGCTCACCGACGCCCTGCGGCACATCGTCCCGGGGGTCGGATCGGGCGGCCGGGACGCCTGACCCGGGGGGACGGTCCGCGCCGGAGGGGACGCCCGCACGACGAGACGGTCCGCGGACGCCGTGGCGCCCGCGGACCGGGATGGTCGAGCAGCGGATCGGGTCAGTACGAGAACTGCTGGATCTGGCTGCCGTCGCCCGCGTACGTCCAACCGGTCCGGGTGGCCGGGTCGAGCTGGACGGCGCGCTCGTGATGGGTTTCGAGCCGGCCGTTGTAGTTGCCGAACAGCGGGTACTCGACGCCGGTCACGGCGCCCACCGTCTTGCCCGTCTTCAGGTCGACGACGGCGATGCGGCCCGTGGCGTTGTTGTCGGCGAAGCCGTACTGCTGGAAGCCGCCCATCGGCTTCAGATCCGGGAACCGGTAGGCGAGCAGCGCCAGTTGGTGCTCACCGTCGACGGCGAGCGCACGGGGCGCCTGCCCCGTCGCGGAACCCACCGGGTCCCCGCTGGGCAACTGCGCGAAGTACCCGGTGCCGGCGAAGTTGACGCTGAGCGAGTGGTACCACGTTTCGTAGAGGCCGCCCTTCTGGTCGGAGGCGAGGGTATCGGCGCAGGGGACTCCGCCCTGGCTGTGGGTGACCGTTCCGTTGTCCAGGTCGACCGCGGCCACGGTGCCGGACCCCATCGAGGCCAAGCAGTTGACGCCGATCCCGGACTTCTGCGCGGAGAAGACGCCGGTCGACTCGTCCACGTCCAGCAGGCCGTACGTGGAAAAGCCGTCCGAGGTGGGGTCGAGCTGGATCGGCGTCCCCTGAGCGCCGGTCGCCGTGTCCACGGGGAGCACGAAGCCCGCGTGGTCATTCGAACGGTAGGCGAGCACCGCCGCACGGTGACGCTCGGCGTCCACCCGCCCGCCCGTCACGACGTACTGGTCGTCGACCCGCACCGGACTGCCGACTGCGTCGCCGGTGCTCGTGTCGTAGGTCTCGAGCCACTGCTCGCCGGTCGTGGTCTGCTTGTGCAGGACCAGCGTGTGGTGGGCGGAGTCGACGCCGAACACCTCGTAGATGGAGCCGTACGCGGGGTCGCTCGTCAACTTGCGCCCATAGGTTCCGGTGGCGGCGTCGTAGTCGTACACCGAGCCTTCGCCGGTGGGGCTTTCGACCGCCGCGACGGACGTGCCGCCGGGGACGATCGCGAAATCGGTCAGGTTTGTGCCGTCGGGAGTCGGTCCGTCGTCGTACGCCAGCAGCGACGTCGGCGAAGCCTGCCCGACTGTCTTGCCTTGCCCGTCGACGGCGAACACCCGCAGGTCGTAATCGGTCGATGAAGGCACCTTGAGTGCGAGGGCGTCGAGGTCCACCGTGCCCCTGGTGCCCTTCAGCGACCGGTCGAGGGTGGCCGGGCTGTTCACACCGTCGTGGTCGCGGGTGGTGCCGTTCTGGTTGCTGACCAGGTTGTACGAGTTGTACATGTTCGGTCCGGGCGCGGAGAACTCCAGGAGGGTGCCCACAGCGCCCTTGACCCGCGACACGTCGTAGTGCACCGAGAACCGCGGTGCGGCCCGGTTGATCTCCAGCAGATGACCGAACTCCCCGGATGCCGTCGCGGCCAGCGTCGGCGCCGCCGGGCGTTGCGAGGAGTCACCGCCGCCGACCCGGACCGAGGCGAACTCGCCGTACACCGGGCCGCGCTTGGAGCTGCCTGTGGGGTTCTGGACGATACCGATCCCGTAGATGCCTCCGCCGGCGGAGAAGGCGTCGGCGGGGACGGTGAGCGTGCCGCGAAGTCCCGTCAGCGGGGCGGTGTAGGAGGCGGAGAAGATGGGTGCCGACGCGGGGTTCCAGTGGCCGACCCCCGACACGACCAGTTGGGGCGAGCTGACGTTCCGCACTCCGGTGAGGTCGTAGCTCACCTGCACGGAGTGCCCCGCCTCGGCCACGGGCCGGACCACCGGGGCGAGCGCCTCAGCATAGCCGCCGTCCGTGGGGCCGAAGGTCAGCTCGTGGGTGGCGGAAGCCAGCACCTGGTGGCCGCGGCGCACCTCGAAGGTGAGCGAGAGCTGACGGTCCGTCGTGGCGACGACCGGCAGTCCGGCCGCCGTCAGCATCTGCGTGGGGGTCAGCCGGATCGCCGGCACATCGGAGGCGAACGTGTGACGCCCGATGCGCAGGGCATAGCTGACGCCCTGCCGGTCGGACAGGCCGGTCACGTCGACGCCGATGGTAACCGGCCCCACCAGGCCCTCCCCGGTGGCCGCTGCGCCCGTGCCCGGTCCGGCCAGGTCGATGCGTCCGGGGTCGGTGGCCTCCAGGTACGAGCCGCCGAGCCCGCCGGTGGTCTGGCGATGCGCCACCGAGAGCCGGACGATCCGGGGCAAGCCCGTACCGGTCTGGCTGCCGTGCGCCTTGGCCAGCACCGCCTGCACAGCGGCTGTGACGTCGAGCTGGGGGCCCACGTGCAGCGGCCGGTCGATCTGCGGCGGCGTGGGCACGGCCCGGCCGGTGCGCTCCAGCAGCGAGCGGACGTCATCGGGCGACGGGTGCTGCCCGGTCAGCCGCGAGGTCTGCAGCACAACCGCGGCAGCGGCCGCGATCTCGGGCGCGGACGCCGAAGTGCCCCCGCTGAGGACCTCCTTCACCGACTGTGCGGTCCGGCCCAGGTGCTCGAAGGCGGGGATGCCGTCACTGGGCGCCGAGACGTCGACGCGCGTGCCGAATCCCGAGGAGAAGACCTCGGAACCGTTGAGCCTGGTGGTCGCCCAGGTCCCGTTGCCCGACGCTGCTCCGCCGTTCTGCGGCGGCACGGACAGCGTGTCGTCGGTCGTGGTACCGCCCGCGGCGATCGCGCCGGAGTCCAGCACCTTGCTGGGCGTGGTCGACACCTGGTCGTCGTCGATCCGGGTGGTGTCGGCGGCCTTGCGCGTCACGTCGGTCGGGGTGCTGCCGCCGTCGGGCCCGACGGCTGCGTTGGTGTACAGCCGGGTGCCGTCGTTCGACGAGACCACCACGGTGATGCCGTACTGCTGCACGATCGACGCGATCACGGCCTGCGTGACCGGGTCGTCCTCCAGATAGCGGCCGGGGAATCCGAATGCGTCGGTGCCGTAGCCGAGGCTGGCGGTGATCACGTCGGGGCGCGGCTGCTGCCGGGCCGCGGCCAGCAGCGCCAGCGTGATCTGGCTGAACGTCGGCTGCTGCGGGACCACGAGCCGGTAGTTCGCGCCTGGGGCGATGCCCAGCAGGTCGGAGTTGCCGCTGCCCTCCATGCCCGGACGCTGCAGGTCGTGCGGGAGCGGAGCCATCACGGAGAAGTCCAGCAGCACCTCGCCCAGCGCGGGGTCCTCCCCCTGCGCCGAGCCTGTCGGGTCGAGTGCGCCGGTCGCGTCCGCGGTGTAGGTGGGGATCAAGGGCATCGTGGGGATGTCCAGGTACCGCCGGCCGTTCTGGACGACGGTCGTCGGACCCGACGGGCCCAGGTTCGGCGTCGACGCGTCCGTGAGGTCGCCGACCGAGACGTTGGTGATGGTCTCACCGGTGCCGGGCAGTTGGTGGAACTTCTGCTTCAGCACGCTGTAGGCGCCGGTCGCGTTCACGCCGCCCGCGTTGAGGAAGCTCTGCAGCGAGGTGCCGAGCGCCGCGTTGCCGGGCACACCGTCGGAGCCGGTCGTACCGCTGTCCTGTTCCTTCGCCGACGAGCCGGCCTTGCCCGCCGGGGCGTTCGCCGAGGAGGGCAGCGGCACGGAGCCGGTGTTCATGGGGGAGACGGTCTGGTCGGGCTCGGCGTAGACGACACCGGGTGTGGCGGCCAGCGTCCGGGCAGCCGCCGAGGCGTCGCCGCCGGCGAGCTGGACGATCTGGACCTTGGACAGGTCGATCGCCCCGGAGCCCAGCTTCGTCTGGGCGGCTGAGTGCAACTGCCGGGCCTGGGCGGCCGTGAGCCCCGGCACCAGGGGCCGCATGGAGACAGCGTGGGCCCGGTGGAGCGCGGTGTTGACGGTGGCGTTCGAGGTCAGCGGGGTACGGGCCTGCAGATTGCGTTGCTTGCCCAGTGAGGTGCCGGTCACCTGGGTGGTCGAGCCGAGCACCATGAGGACCTGGTGAGGGCTGTTCTTCTGCGCGAGCGTGGGCTTCAGGAACGAGCGCCACGGGCCGAGCGCTGAGGATCCGGGTGTGGAGGGCAGCGCGGCCCCCGCAGATCTACCTTTCGCACCGGAATCGGGCGCCGGGGTCTGTCTTCCGGTGGCCGTCGCGTACTGCACGGGTGCGCCGAGCAAGAGGGCCGCGCTGGCTATGGTGGCGAGGCCGCGAGCGAACGCTCGTCTCCGCCTTGTCATAGGAACTCCACTTCGTGCAAGAGAACTCGGGGGAAGCACAGAGAAGGCGCCGGTCCCCCGATCAGCGCCAACGGTGTGGGGAATCTGTCAATCCGCAAAAGCCGGCACAAGACGAGGAGGGTGGCGGAGTTCCGCCAACTGGCCAGAAGTCGCCAGTGAAATTGCGGGATTGGGCAGGATTTAACTCGCTCTTTATTGACGCCCGAAACAGAAGGTCTCTATTCCGCGCTTCCTCGCCTCACCGTGCGACGCAGTTACAGGGACCCGCCGGAGGGCGCCGCCTCACCGGGAGGGATGATCTCGATCACGACTCGAGTTGCACAGGGCTACAGAGGTGACCGTCTTCCGCCGGCCGGCGGAGGCCGCCATGGAGACGGTGAGAACGCATGGCATTCAACGTGCTGGGGCTGACGGACGAGACGGAGCGTGTGTACGCCGAGCTGGTCGGCCTGCCGCGGGCCACCGCCCGCGAGGTGGCGGACACCTGCGGCCTGTCCACCCCGGCCGTGGCACGGCTGCTCACCGCGCTGGTCAAGGACGGCCTCGCGACACGGGCGACCGGGCGCCCGCCCCGGTTCACCGCCGTGGCACCCGATGTCGCGGTCGCCGCCCTCATCCGCCGGCGGGAGGAGCAACTCGACGAGGCCCGGCTGCTGGTGCACCGGCTGACGGACGCCCACCGCGAGGCGTCCCGGATCAGCCACCCCGACATGCCGGTCGAACTGCTCACCGACCGCGCCGACATCAGCGCCGCGGTACGACGGTTGACCGCCGAGGCCTGCCGCGAGGTACGGATCCTCGACCGGCCCCCGTACGTCGACCGCCCGGGCAGCAACCTCGAAGGACAGCTCCAGCAGCAGCGTGCGGGCGTGGCGCACCGGGTGGTCTACGACCGTGCGGCGGTGGCCTGGCCGGGCCGCCTGCACAACGACATCCTGCCCAGCGTCCGGGCCGGCGAACAGGCGCGGGTCCGGGCCGAGTTGCCGCTCAAGCTCGTCATCTGCGACAGTCGGAACGCCGTCATCCCCTTCAGTCTCGCGCCGGGCGGACTGTCCGCCGCCTACCTGGTGCACAGCTCACCGATGCTGGTGGCCCTGGAGTCGCTCTTCGAGGCGGAGTGGGAACGAGCCCTTCCGCTGTGCGTGACGGACCAGGCGCCGCACACCGGCACCACGGAGGAACCCCCGGACGACGCACCCGACGTGGAGACCCGCCATCTGCTCACGCTGCTGGCCGCCGGGCTCACGGACGCCGCCATCGCCCGGGCCCAGGGCTGGAGCGAGCGCACCACACAACGGCGCATTCAGCGTCTGATGGCCGAGCTCGGTGCCCCCACCCGCTTCCAGGCCGGCCTCCTCGCGGCTCGCCGCGGCTGGCTGTGACCAGGACCGCCGCACGTTCAGGTGGTCAGGGCGGCCTACGGGGTACTCGGGGGCCGCGGACGACACAGCCCGCCCCGGCCGGGCCGGCCGACCGGGCCGTCGGACGGAGAGGAGCCGGACGTGGGTGGCAGCGATCGGCTGCGGGACTATCGCGGCAAACGGGACTTCGAGCGGACCGGTGAGCCCCGGGGCAGTGACGCGTCCTCCGGCGCGGAGCCCCGTTTCGTGGTGCAGATCCATGACGCGAGCACGCTGCACTTCGACTTCCGGCTCCAGGTCGGCGACGTACTGCGGTCCTGGTCCGTCCCCAAGGGCCTCTCGACCGATCCCGTCGACAAGCGGCTCGCCGTCCCCACCGAGGACCATCCCCTGGAGTACGAGGACTTCGAGGGGGTCATCCCGCAGGGCGAGTACGGCGGCGGCACCGTGATCGTCTGGGACCACGGCACCTACCGGCCGACCAGCCACGACCGCCGTGGGCGACCCGTCCCCTTCGCCGAGGCGCTGGAACACGGGCACGCCACGTTCCGGCTGCGCGGGGCGAAGCTCCACGGCGAGTACGCCCTCACCAGGTTCCGTGGCGGCAGGGGAAAGGACGAGGACGACGCCTGGCTGCTGGTACGGACGGGACACGCCGGGTCCGGCGGGCACGGCACGCCGGATCCCCGCCGTGCCCGCTCGGTGTGCAGCGGTCGTACGCTCGCCCAGGTCGCCGCGGGCGGCCGCGGCAGGTGAACGGCGACGAGCGGCCGGCCTAGCTGTGGCCGAGCATCCTGTTCATCCCGGTGATCTCGGCCGACTGCGAAGTGACGATCGACCGCGCCATCGCCTTGGCCGGGCCGTAGGCACCCTTGGCCTGTTCCGCCTCGGCCATCGTGAGAACGCCTTGGTGGTGACCGACCATCATCCGCAGAAACGCCGTATCGAAGGCGTCACCGTACAGCTTCGCCAGCTTGTCCATGTCCGCGCCCGACATCGATCCCGCGTCGGAGGCGTGCGCGGCGGTGGTCTCGGCGTGGTGCGCCGCGACGCCCGGCCCGGTCGCCATGATGTGCGCGCCTGCCGACGGATTCCCCGACGGCGACAGCGCGTGCATGGCCAGCACCCCGGCCACCACCGTCAGCACCAGCAGCATCCAGTGCGCACGACCCGCCGCGAGGCGGATGCGCGGGCCGGATGTCATGGGCTCATCCTAAGAGTCATCACGTGATGCTGTGATGTCCGTCCAGTGTCTGTGCGGAGCTGTCGCGCCTGGGGGTGCGTCGTCCGTACAGCCGGCTGTTCCGACGTGGGCCTTGTGCCGCTCGTTCGCGGGTCGGGGCTCATTCGGGGTTTGTCCGGTACTGGTTGGTGACGTTTTGTCGAGCAGAGGTCCTGGGCCGGGTGTTTGCGGCTTGGGGCTGCCGCGTGGATGCGGCCCCGGGTGGGGCGGGCACCGCGCTGCGGTTGACCCGACAGGGCCTCTTGCAGGCCTTCGTGGAACAAGCTCTGTGTGCCGCGTGCCTGGACGATGTCCAGGCGCGCAGTGCTGGGGTCGTCCGGATTCTCAAGGCGGACGTGGGCGCTGAGGGCTGCGGAGACCATGTCCCGGTTGCCGACCAGCCCGCACGAGGTGCAGTGGTGGTTCCGGTCGGCGAGGGTCTTGGCGACTTGCGCTCCGCACAAGCAGGTCTGGGAGAGCTTCGTCGTGAAGGTGGAGGCGCGGAGCATCCGCCCGCCGGTGTTCTCACATTCGCGGGCTATGGCGGCGAGGAGTCGTCCTGGTGTGGTGGTCTGCAGGGCTTTGCCCCAGAGCCGGTACCAGGTGCGGATGTCGCAGTCCTCGACGACGAGGTCGGCGCCGTGGCGGGTGACGATGCGTTCGGCGATGCGTCGGGCGCGGTGGTCTTTCGCCTCGGCCGCACTCGCCGCTGCTTGGGCGATCCGGGTCCGGTTGAGACGGTGACCGGCAGACAGTGTGTCGCGTCGGTACGCCTGTTGGGGCGCCCCTGCTGTGTTTGCTGTTCGGGCGCCGCGGGGGATCTGGACGGTCCGCGCCGGGAGGTCGGCGGCCGCGCGCCGCTCGGCCCGGGTCTGCTGCCGTTTCGACGGCTTGTACTGGCCTGGGTTCGATGCCCTGCGGGAGCGGTCGAGTGCCCTCTTGCGGCCGCGTGTCTTCCGGCGGGCTTTGGCCAGGGCTGTTAGCTCGTCGTCGGTGGGTTCGATCCGAGTGGCCTCGACATCACCATGAGAGGGGTCGAATGTGGAGGGGGAGGAGACGATGGAGAGGTTGGAGACGTTGCCGTCGACCACGCCGCCACGGTCGAGCGCGGCCGCGGCCGTACGTCGGGCTCGCGTGTGCGTAGACGAGTACCCGCCGCACAGGACAATCAGGTGGGCCTCGTACGCCCACCCGCCCGGTGCGGAGGCGTCCCGGCGGCGCACAAGATGCCGGCTCACCGATGCCTGATGCCGGGATCGGGGACGTCCAGTGGGAGGCGGATTACCGCAAGCTCGGTGCCCTCGCCGCGCGTCCAGCGTTTCCCTTTGTTCTTCCCGCGGAACCGGCGGGCCGGCGCGTCGTCAAAGGCAGGCACGATCTCGAGCATCTCCACGCTCACCGAAAACCCACCTCCGTTCAACGTCCCGACAACAGGTGTCTGTCCGCACCATGGGCAGCACAGCAACCAACACCGAAGCTACATGCCCCAACTGACAACCACCCCCAGCCCGGCGGCAGTTCCGGCCATACGCCTTCCTCACGCACCTGCGGCTCGCTCACTGCGCCACTGCTTCCCAAGCAAGGCGTGCCCCACCCGCATTACGTGACGGCTCTTAGCGACGCCTCCTACCCGATCCACGCGGCAGGGTTCCGTTTGCGCCACACGGTCGACGGCCTCGGTCGCCGCGAGCGGGTCCAAGGGCTCGGCTCATGCCGGACCGCCGCCGCCCCAAGAGGCCGGCGGCGGTCGGAGCGGTCATTCCTCGCGGACGTCAGCCGCGCGCACTCGGCACGGCAGCCGCCGGCTCCGTGCGGGCCTGCTCGTCGGACGCGCGCGGCACTCCGGTGACCCGGGCGGCGCGCCGGACCGGCACGAGCAGCGCGGCCAGGGCGGCGGCGAGGCAGAGCAGGGCCAGCAGGCCGAAGCCGTGGGTGTATCCGGAGGCGTAGGGCAGACCCGAGGGCTGGAGGTGACCGGTCACCAGGACGCTGGTGACGGCGGCGCCTATGGAACCGCCGATCGTCCGGATGTTGGCGTTCATACCGGTCGCGGCACCGGTTTGCTCGGGCGGCACACTGCCGACGATCAGGTTGGCCATCGAGGCGAAGGCCAGTCCGATGCCGAAGCCGAACACGCCCGCCACCAGGGCCACCTGCCACTGCTCGTCGTGCCAGAGGGTCAGGATGCCGCAGGCGACCGCGTCCAGGGCGGCACCGGCCGTGAGCAGGGTCTTGGCGCCGAGGACCGGCTCCAGGCGACCGCTCAGCATGCCCGACAGGAACATGGCGATCAGCATGGGCAGCATGAGCAGTCCGGACCCGGTGACGGACGCACCGAAGCCGTATCCGGCGACAGCGGGCGTCTGCACGAAGCCCGGCAGGAAGGACCAGATCGAGTACATGCCCGCACCGAAGAGCAGTGCGGCGGTGTTGGTGGTCCACACGGCGGGCAGCCGCATGACGCGCAGGTCGATCAGCGGGCTGCGGGAGCGCGCCTCGGAGGTCAGCCACAGCGCGAAGAGCACCACCGCGGCGGCGAACAGACCGATCACGCGGGCCGAACCCCAACCCCACTGGCTCGCCTGGCTGAGCGGCAGCAACAGGGCCACCAGCCATGCCGAGAGCAGTACGGCACCGGACCAGTTGACGCGGCCCTCGGCCCGGCGCGGCGACTCGGGCACATAGCGCAGGGCGATCAGGGTGGTCGCGGCGACGACGGCGACCGGGATCCAGAACAGCCAGCGGTAGTCGAGCGCGGACACGATGGGGCCCGCCGCCACCATGCCGACGCCACCGCCGGCGGCGATCACGGCGGACAGGTTGCTGATGCTTCCGCTGACCTCGGACGGGGCGAACTCGTCGCGGATGATGCCGAAGGACAGCGGGAAGAGGGCGCCGCCCGCGCCCTGGATCACCCGGGCGACGATCAGCGTGCCGATGCCCGGCGCGAGGGCGGCGAGCAGACATCCGGCCAGCACGGTCAACAGCACGGCGACGAGCGTGCGCTTCCTGCCGACGAGGTCGCCGATCCGGCCGAGGATCGGGGTGAACACCGAGGCGGACAGCAGATACGCCGTCATCACCCAGGTGGCGGTGGACTGCGAGGTGTGCAGCGCGTGCTGGACGGTCGGCAGGGCCGGCGCGATGAGCGACTGCAGCATGGAGAACACGCCCGCACCGGTCGCCAGGACGGCGAAGGTGAGACGGGTGGACTTCCGTGGCATCAAAAAGCCTCTCCGGACAGGGCGGGGCCCAGGTCGTCGAGTCGGGTCGTACGGGGTCGTACGCGGGTGTCGGGTCTTCGGGGTCGTACGGGTGTGTTCGAGGCCGCACAGCGTCGTACGGGCTCGTACGTGGTCGTACGTGGTCCACGGGCTCGGTCGCGTCGCGGGCGGCGCACAGCACGCCGACGGCCGCGGGAGCGGTCGCGAGCGGATGGGGCGGCCGGACGGCGCGGTGCGCGCGGGCCCGGCGTCGGGTCGAAGGGGGTGTCGAGAGGTGTCGAGCGGTGTGGGGGCGCCGGCGACGCGTGTGGTCGCACGCGTCCCGGGCCGAACGCACCCCGACTGCTAAACTGGAGGTACACCTCCACTGTAACGGAGGCTACCCTCCGATTCAACCCGGTTCCGTCCAGGGAGGCAGCAGTGACGGCTCAGCCGTTCCCCGTCAGCGAGATCGTGGCCGCCCAGCGGCCGCACCGGAAGGACGCCGCCCGCAACTACGACGCCCTGATCGCGGCCGCCCGCGAGGCCTTCGCGGAGAACGGGGCGGAGGCGTCCCTGGAGGACATCGCCCGCCGCGCCGGCGTCGGCATCGGCACGCTCTACCGCAACTTCCCCACCCGCCGTCACCTCTTCGAGAGCGTGTACGCGGGCGAGGTGAACGACCTGTGCCGGGTGGCCAAGGAGGTGGCGGACCGCGAGCCGTGGGAGGCGCTCACCTCGTGGCTGCGCCGGTTCGTGGACTACACGGTGACCAAGCGCGCCATCCGCGAGGCGATGGACGACGAGTCGGACATCTTCCTCGCCTGCCGGGAGTCCATGTACCAGGCGGGCGGCCCCCTGTTCGAGCGGGCCCAGAAAGCGGGCGAGGCCCGCACGGACATGGGCTTCGACGACCTGGTCCGGATGGTCGCCGGGATCACCGCGACCAACTTCCTCGACGACGCCCAGCGGGACCTGGTCCTGACGGTGGCGCTGGACGGGGTGCGGACGCGCACCGTCTGAACCGGCCGGACTCAGCCGGCCTTCGTGCGAGTGCTCAGCGGCGATCGGCGCGCCCGGCTCCTGCCACGGGCGCGCCGTCGACCGGTCATGTCACTGGTTCCAGCTCTCGTCGTAGGGGTCCTTGGGCGTCGGGACCGGCTTGGCCTCCACGACGTCGAGGAACGGGATGCGGCCGCCGTTGACGGGGTCCTTGGCCTGCCGGGCACTGTAGGTGCCGGTGACCTGGAGCCAGGAGTCGGGCTGCAGCACGGGCGGCAGCTTGCCGGAGAGTCCGACCTTGACCGGCTGGGCGTCGGCGGCACAGCAGTTGAGGGCCATACGGACTAGATACGGAGTGCCCCCGTGGTCGAGGGCGACGAACCCGGTGATCTCCACCTTGCGGTTGCCGAAGGAGTGCCCGTGGCCGTACGCCGCACGGCCCGCGTAGTCCACCAGGCTGAGCGGGACCGGGTCGCCGGACGGCAGTGCCGGGTAGGCCAGCGGCGGCTGCAGGGCCGTACCCGCGCGCAGGGCACTGTACGAGCCGAGCGCGGGCGGGGCGACCAGGATCAGGGCGAACAGCGGCAGCAGAAGCAGCCAGGAGATCCGCGGCCCGTGGTGGCCGTGACCGTGGCCGTCGTCGTCCCCGTGCTCGTCGTCGTGACCGTGGCTGTCATCGGGGGCGGTGTGTGCCACTCCCCCGCCCTTCCGCTGCCGCGCCGCGCGGTACCGGCGCAGGTCGTACCAGACGGTCGCGAGCGCGGCCATGATCAGCACGGCTCCGGCGGCGAGCAGCAGCGGCTGGAGTCCGGCCTTGACGTAGCGCAGATACAGAGAGGTCGTGCCGGCGTGCAGCATCGCCCCGCCGACCAGGAACAGAACGGCCGCTTGTGCCTGACGGTTCACAGCAGCACCGCCCCGCCCAGGACCGACACCACGATCGCCAGCACGAACGTGGTGGGCGCGAACCGCAGGGCGAAGGAGCGCCCGAAGGTGCCCGCCTGCATCGCGAACAGCTTCAGGTCGATCATGGGCCCGACCACGAGGAACGCCAGCCGTGCGGTGAGCGAGAACTGGGACAGCGACGCCGCCACGAACGCGTCCGCCTCGGAACAGATCGACAGCAGCACCGCGAGGACCGAGAGCGCGAGGATCGCCACCACCGGGTTGCCCGCCGCCGTACGCAGCCAGCTGGCCGGCGCCACGGCCTTGAGGGTGGCCGCGGCCATCGCGCCGACGACCAGGAACCCGCCCGCGTGCATCACGTCATGCCGTACGGACCCCCAGAACGCGGCACCCTTGCTCTGTCCCTCGTAGGACGCGCGGGCGGGCGGCTTCAGCCAGTCGGTGCGGCCCAGCCGCTGCCACAGCCAGCCCATCGCGCACGCCACCAGCAGGCTCGCCGCGAACCGGGCGAGGACCATCTCGGGGTTGCGGGGGAACGCGACGGCCGTGGCGGTCAGCACGATCGGGTTGATCGCGGGAGCCGACAGCAGGAAGGCCAGCGCCGCCGCGGGCGTGACACCCCGGCGCACCAGCGCTCCCGCGACCGGCACGGAGGCGCATTCGCAGCCGGGCAGCACCGCCCCGGCCATGCCCGCGACCGGCACCGCGAGGGCGGGCCGCTTCGGCAGGGCGCGGGCGAAGAACGACGGCGGGACGAACACCGCGAGGGCGGCGGACAGCAGCACGCCGAGGACGAGGAAGGGCAGGGCCTGGACGACCACCGCGAGGAACACGGTCATCCAGCTCTGCATCACGGGCGCGCCCAGCGCCCGCCGGATGGGGCCCTGCCCGACGACCAGCAGGAGCACCAGCAGGACCAGGCCGTGGGAGGAGGTGAACTGCCAGCCCTGCGAAGGCTCCTCGTCATGGCGCCGGTCGACCGGTGCCGGGGGTGCTTTGACGATCGTCACGGGCGGGGTACCTCCGGAAGGAGCGGACGGCGCGGGAGGGGCTCGGCCCCACTACTGCTGTACGTCCGCCCGCTCGCCCCGTCTCACCCGGGGCCCGGAACTTTGCCGCTCAATGACCCTTGTCATGCCCCTTGTCGTGCGCGAGCGGGGACTGCCCCTGTCCCCCGGCCGGGGCGTGCCGCCGCCGGAAGAGGGACGGCAGACTCGGCGGGGTGAGGAATCCCTCGGCACGGGCGCTGGCGATACCGATGCGCGGGATGTCGCCGCTCTTCTCGAACAGCAGGAAGCGCGGCTCCCACACGGGCCGGTACTTGGCGTTGGCCCGGTACAGGGACTCGATCTGCCACCAGCGGGAGAAGAAGGTCAGCACGGAGCGCCACAGCCGCAGAACGGGTCCGGCGCCGAGCCGGGAGCCGCGTTCGAAGACGGCGCGGAACATGGCGAAGTTCAGCGACACCCGCTTGATGCCGAGATCGGGCGCGCGCAGCAGCAGCTCGATCACCATGAACTCCATCAGGCCGTTCTCACAGCCGCGGTCGCGCCGCATCAGATCCAGGGACAGACCGTGCTCGCCCCAGGGCACGAAGCTCAGCAGGGCCCGGGGCTCGCCCAGCTCGTCACGGCACTCCAGCATCACGCAGTTCGCGTCGGCCGGGTCGCCGAGACGGCCCAGGGCCATGGAGAAGCCGCGCTCGCCGCCGCCGTCACGCCACCGGTCGGCCTTCTCGATCAGGCTCGCCATGTCGGACTCGGGGATGTCGCCGTGACGGCGGATGTGCACGGTGTAGCCGCACCGGCGGACACGGTTGTGCGCCTGTCGTACGACGCGCATCGCGCGCCCCTCGAGGCTGAAGTCGGCGACCTCCACGATTGCCTCGTCACCCAGTTCGAGGGCGTCGAGACCGTGCCGGGCGTAGATCGTCCCCGCCTCCTCGCTCGCGCCCATGACGGCGGGCGTCCAGGCGTGCCGCCGGGCCTCCTCCAGCCATGCGTCGATGGCGCCGGGCCATGCCTCGGGGTCGCCGATCGGGTCGCCGGAGGCCAGGGTGACTCCGCTGAGCACCCGGTAGGTGATGGCCGCCTTGCCGCTCGGGGACCAGATCACGGCCTTGTCCCGGCGCAGCGCGAAGTAGCCGAGGGAGTCGCGGTCACCGTGCTTGGCGAGCAGGGCGCGCAGGCGCTCCTCGTCCGCCTCGCCGAGCAGCTCCCGGCCGCGGGGTGCGCGGAAGCAGGCGTACAGGACGAGCAGGAAAGTGGCCGCGATCAGGCCGTTGATGGTGATGTCCACCCAGCGCGGGGCCTGCACGGCGGAGATACGGTCGGCGAGCGGACCCACGCTGACGCCGCGCAGCAGCGTGTACGCGATCTTGTCCGTCAGGTCGGCGCCGGCCAGCTTGTTGGTGGCGTCCACCAGCAGGGTGCCGATGCCGCCGCTGACCAGGATTCCGCAGGCGCCCACGGCCAGGGCGAGCCGGGGGTTGGAGCGGTCGCCCACGGCCTGGAACTCCCTGCGGCCGATCAGCAGCGCGGCCACGAAGAGGCCGGTGAGCAGGGCGGAGACCCAGTTGAAGACATGGCGGCCGTAGTCGTCCTGGGTGAGGGCGAGCGCGTAGAGCGCGAAGAGCGGGCCGGCCAGCAGCATATTGAAGATCCATGCGGCTCGCTTGCGGCGCCTCATCACCACCGCGAGGAACAGGGCGAGGGCCGCCGAGACCAGACCGGCGGTGGCCAGGTAGGGGGTGAAGAACTCACCGACGTTGTGCTCCTGCACCTCCTCGCGGAAGGGCAGCGAGACGACCGCCGCGATGTTCAGCAGCGCCTGCAGCCGCAGGTACCAGACCGTGGCGGCGGCCGCTCCCGGGCGTAGACGTGCGAGGAGCGACGGCCGCTCCTCCGGCGCGCCCTGCGGATGCCGGACTCGCTGCTGGGGGATGACTGCTTGTGGCTGTGCGGGCACCGCGATGACTCACCTTGGCAAAAAGCCGGTTCGACCGGCGTGGACGGAAGCGGACACTGGGGGCGGGACTGTCTGCCCTCGGCTCTCCCGGGCACTCCCATCGACCCTACATTCCGTAGGGGAACAGTGCGCCCTGCCGAGGGTAGGAGTCAGGCAAGGACGGCGCGGCGCGCCTAGCGCGTCCCGTCCTCCGCGCCCACGGCATGCCCCTCGGACGCGTACGCCGGGTCAGCCCCCGCCGACTCCGCGCGCTGCCGGAGGAACGGCACCAGCCCCCGTTCCAGCACGGCGTTCTCCCAGATCTCCCGGGCCCGGCACACCTCGGGATCACGGTCGGCGGGATGGCCCGGACGGCGGCCGGAGCGACTCCGTGCGCCCGTCACCAGGATCCAGGCCAGGTCACCGAGAGCCGCCCCCGCAGTCACGGCGGCGGCGATCACCCCGGCCATCACGAGTCCGTCGCCGATGTGCGGACGAACAGCTAAGGCACGCAGCCCGAACCCGCACAGCAGAAACACACCGGTGGCCACGGCCCCGAGGCTCGGCACGAGGACGGCGAGGACGGGGAGGATCACTTTTTTCGTGTCGCCGTCGACGGCCGAGCCGTCACCTGACGTAGTGGGGGCGTCACCCGACGGGTCGCCGTGGGTGACTTCACCGAACGCCTGGGCGTCGTCCGCGGGGCCACCGGGCGTACGGTCGTCATCGCTCGCGGGATCACCGGACGTAGGGACACCATCACCCACAGGGTCGCCCGACGCACGGACCTCATCGCCCGCGGGACCTTCCGAGGCACGGATCTCATCATCCGCAGGGTCGTCCGACATACGACCGCCGTCCGCCGCCGAACCGCCCGACACCTGATCACCGTCGTCCGAGGACCCGTAGCGGTCGACCGCGGCGGCCCGGAGCGTGAGATAGCGGCTGTACTCGGCGGCGGCGACACCGACGAGGCGGGCGCGCTCCTCCAGAGCCTCGGCGCGCAGCTCCTCCCGGGACGCGCCCGTACCTGCGGCGCCGAGCGCGGCCGCGATCTCCGGGGCGTCCAGCGCCCGGTCGACCATCCCCTCGAAGGTCGTGCCGACCACTGGCGACGGCTCGTCGGACTCCTGCACGCGGATCCCCCGATCGGCGACAACGGGCCGGTCGATACCGACCGGCCGGGCGGACGAGCCAAACCCTACAACATGTAGGACATCCGCCAGGAGCAGAGCGTCGGCACGTCACACCCCCGCGCTCGTCCCCGGGCCGATCATCCGCTCAGCGTCCGCCCCCGGGTTCGGCATCGAGGCCGGTGCACGCCACCTTGCCGTCCACCCCAGCACACGCCTCCACGCCTTCGGGTGAACTCACGGCAAGCATCGGACTGCTCGAGCCCGCGGTGCCGTCGCCCGGGTACGACGCGGAGAGCACGTCCTGTCCCGACCGTACGTAGATGACTCGGGCGTCCGCGGCCCGCGCCTGGACCTCGGCCCAGGCGGCGCCGCAGGACGGAGAGTACTGAAGCCGTACCGCATAGGAGGCGTCCCGGACCGAACTCTTGGTCTGCGCGTCCCGGTCGCAGGCGGAGACGTCCGGCAGCTGCCCCTGACAGGACGCGCCCCGACAGCGGGGCGAGGGCGCGGCCGGACGGCCGGACGGCGCGCCCGAGCGGTGTGCCGCGACAAGGGTCAGGGTCACCGCGGTCACCGCGACGACCAGGGCGAGGGCCGACCGGGGCAGCCATCGGGGCCGGACGGACTCCGGCGGGAGTACGTCGTACGACGGCTCGTCCGGGTCCTGCCGGCGGTCGGCCGCATCCCACAGGGCGAGCACGGGGGCCGGGTCGACGCGCGCGAGACCGGCGAGCGCCTCCACGGCCGAACGGGGCGGCCGCTGTGCGCCGTTGAGATAGCGGTGCCAGGCGGACTTGCTGTACGGGGTACGCGCGGCGAGGGCCGCGAGGCTGAGACCGGTACGCTCTTTCAGGCCGCGCAGCTCCGTCACGAACGGTCCGTCCGGCTCGGCCGGCGGGGCCGCCGCCGTCCGCCAGGGCGCCGCCGTCCGTGCCACGCCGGCTTTCACGGTCTGGATCCTTGGGGCTGTCGCGCACTGGATCCCTGAGGCTGTCGCATGACCTGTCCCTCAACGCCGATTCCACTTTGGGCGGTTCGCCCTTGGTTGTCAGGATGTGTTCCCGGGATTGTGGTGCCGTCACACATGGAAACCGGTATGAACAACGTGAGTTGCCGGAGGCCGGGCATGCCGAAGGCCTGCCCGGCACCCATAGGTGACCGGGCAGGCCTGCCCCTTCGGGGGAGAGAGAAGGGACGTCTCAGCACCAGGGCACGGTGCTCCGCGTGCGGACGTAGTGCGCGGAGACATAGCCCCTGCTGCCGGCGAGGCGGTACCAGTGCCGGTTCCCGTGGACGTACGAACCGTGCCTCTTGCAGACCAGCAGCAGCCGGCCGTTGACGTGGCGGTGTCCCACCACGCGGTAGCCGGTGCCCGGACCGGAGCGGATGTTCAGCGGGACATAGCGGGTGGCTACACGACCGACGGCACGGTACGTGTGGTGCCGATACGCCATGTCCGTCACATAGCCGGTGCGGTGGCGGTACGCCGTCCCCGTCAGGTAGCCGACGCGGTGGCGGTACGCCGTGTGGGCGCCGTAGCCGATGCGGTGGTGCGTCGTGCGCGGGATGTGGCGGAGGTGGCAGGTGTAGCCGACGTGACGGACGTGGCGGATATGACGCACATAGCGTCGGCAGAGTGCGGAGCGGTGGGCGCGCTGCCGGACCGGCACATGCCGGGTGGCGGCGGGGAGCGTGTGCGGGCGGTACTGGACCGTCGCGGCGACCGGCGCCAGGGCGGCCCGGTCGCCCTCCACGGCGACCGCGGCCGTGGGCACGAGCGCGAGCATCGCGACCGCGGCGAGCAGGCCCGCCTGCAGTGTCCGACGAATCATGGAAACCTCCGTGCTGACGTTGCCGATCACGAAGCGTGATCTCACGTCGCCCAGCGTTTCCGTGCCGGGGACCCGGAATTCCGTTTCGCTGTTCCGGGGATGGGCGGAACGTCCCGTGGGACGGACGGGGCCGGCCCTTGCCTGGTGGCGAGCGCCGTGCGCGCCACTCGCCACCAGGCGGGTTGTCGGCGGATCGCCTCTAGACGGCGCCCGAGGCGAGCTTCCACTCCCGATGGAACGTGCCCAGCGGAATCGAGCGCTGAAGGACGGGCGTACCGAAGACGGACAGTTGCAGTTGCAGCGCACCGCTCAGATCGACACCGCCGTACAGCGCCCACGCCCCGGCCGCGCCCGCCGTCGGCAGCGCTCCCGGGCTCGCGGCCGCGCTCGCCGCTGCCGACGCCTCGCCCCGCACATACGGTGCCAGGTCGGCGCTGACGCCCACCGCGCCGTACAGGCCGACGGCAGCCTGCGCGCCGAGCGCTGCCTTGACGTTCCCCGCAGCCGTCAAGGAGGTGCGCACCGGCGAGCTCGTCATCGTGGACTCGTTGACGGGCGTCCAACCCTTGCCCGGGCCGTAGGTACCCCCGGCCTTGAAGTCACCCTTGAGGTCCTGTTCCACCGCGACGGTCACGTTTCCGTCGCCGGTGATCTCGAAGTAGCAGGTCAGATCGAGGTTGACGACGACGGGGATCGAGCCGACCTGGAGCACGGGGTCGGCGTGGAGCTTCGCGAAGGGCACCCGAACCGGCTTGGCCGTGGCGCCGACACGCCCCTTCAGGGACCACTGCGAGGTCCAGTCGCCCGACACGCCGAGGTAGGCCGAGGCAGGCCCGGCCTGGGCGGACGCGTCACCCGTGCCGCCACCGCCGTAGGAGAAGTCGACCTCGGGCGCGACCTGTACGTACCCGGCCACGGCTGCGTCCGCCGACACCGGAGTGCCCGCGGGGGTGGGCACATCGGCCTTGAGGTCGACACGCAGACTGCCCAGCGGGAGCTTCGCGCCCTCGGGCCCCGCGTGGATGTCCCCCGTCTTGGCCCAGGAGACCTTCACATCGGGCAGCAGCCGCTCGACGTCGAAGGACGAGGGGTCGACGGGAACCGTGCCCTTCGCCTTGTCGTCGCCGAGCAGGGTGTCGAGGGTGGTCGGCGCGGTCTGCACCTCGGTGCCGTCTCCCGTCTCCCCGATCACCTGGGTGACCTTGGCGAGGAGACCGTCCGGGGCGCCGGGCGCGGGCGCGCTGGCGATGACGTCACCGACGGCGATCCGCCCCGGCTCGGCGGAGCGGCTCGGGGTGCCGGACGGGGCCGCCGAGGGCGATGCGGGCCCCGTGTGCGATCCCGACGGGTTGGGCGTCGTCCTGACCGCCTGTGAGATGACGGCCCGTCGGGTGTGACGGTCGTACGAACTCACCTTGAGCGTGCTGCGGTGCGCCCGTGTGCCGGTCGCACCCGGCCGGGCGAGTGCGGTGGACGTGGCGGCGGGCGCCGCCTTGACCGCGAGAGCGCCGTCGGCGTCCCCGGCCGCGGCGGCGGACGCCTCGGGCTGTCCGGCGGGCGACGCGCCGGAGGCGGAGGAGGAACCGGACCCCGACGCGCAGCCGGACGCGAGCAACAGCACGGATGCGGTGAGTGCGGGCATGAGGGCACGCAGGTGCCCCTTGCGAATACGCAAGATCTGTCCTGTGGTGGTGGGGGGTTGCAGAATGGCCCGTCGGTGCGTTCATACCGACGGGTAACAAGGCGTGAGCATGCCATGAAGATGTGAAGCCCCGCTCCACATTCCGACCCCTGACACCTGTGATGTGAGCAACGCAACGAACGCCGACCGGACGGGGGCGCTCCGTCGAAACCGCTTGCTGTCAGCGGGAGTTGAGGTGGGGACGGCGGCGGCCGTCCCTCATCCGGCCGACGGCCGTGCGGGCAGGCCGAAGACGTGCCCAGGCGTGGCGATCTTCGTAATGGCTTCGCCGAAGATACTGCTCGGCTGCTGACCGTCCCGACGGACGTCGGTGTTCAGCAGCACCACGAGGGTCGTCCGCGCCGACGGCAGATAGACGGCCAGGGACTCGTAGCCCGGCAGCGAACCGTTGTGCCCGATCCAGCCCTGCACATCGAAGATGCCGAGCCCGTATCCGACACCGGGGGCGGCGGCCGGGGACGCGATGAGCCGCTGCCGCTGCAGGGCCGGGCTGATCAGGGCGGTGCCGTTGGGCAGGGTGCCGGTGGCCACCGTGCGCGCCCACGTCCGCAGATCCTGCAGATCGGAGATCATCGCGCCGGCCGCCCCGGCCCAGGAGGGGTCCCAGTCGGTCGCTTCCTCGGTCTTCCCGCTCGCGGTCTGGTCCGTGTACCCGCGGGCATGCGGGTCCGGGAAGGCGGCGTCGGTCGGGAAGTGCGTGTGGTCCAGACGGGCCGGCTGGAGGATGTTCTTCTGGATGAACTCCCCGAGCGGCTGCCCACTGGCCTTCTCCACGACCAGGCCGAGCAGGACGAGATTGGTGTTGCTGTAGTCGAACCGCCGTCCGGGCGGAAACAGCACGGGATGCTTGAAGGAGTAGCCGAGCAGCTCCCGCGGCGTGAACGACCGCTTCGGATCGGACGTCAACGCCTTCAGGAACGTCTCGTCCTCGGAGTAGTTGAACAAGCCGCTGCGCATTCCGGCCAGCTGGCGCAGCGTGATGCTGCTTCCCCCCGGCACGCCGTCGACGTACTTCGCGATCGGGTCGTCCAGCCCCACCCGGCCCCGATCGGCCAACTGGAGCAACGCGGTCACCGTGAACGTCTTGGTCTCGCTGCCGATCCGCATGTACAGATCCGGCGCCATCGGGCGGCCCTCGCTCTTGTCGGCGACTCCGAACGAACGTACGTAGCTGCCCCTGTCGGGCGTCCACAGTCCCACGGTCACACCGGGGACGTGCACCTCCCGCATGATTCCCTGAACGGCCGCGTCGAGCTGCCGCTGCACGGCGGGCCCGAGGGCCGGCGCCTCGTCGGCGGACAGTGACGCGGACGTGGGCATATGGGGTACGTCGACGGTGACGGTGACAGCGGCGGGCTCCCCCTCCCCCTCCCCCCGCACGGCTCCCCACACGGCTCCGGCCGCGATCGGCAGCCCGAGCACGCCCACCCCGGCGGCGATCGTCACGCCTTTACGCAACCGTCCGCACACACGCGCCATGAGCCGACTCCCACCGTGAACAGACCCGCGACCACGCGGAGGACGCAGGCCACCGGTCCCGACGTCAGCCTAAGAGCGCCCGCGCGACCCCGCCTGTCGGCGCGTCACCCGCTCCCCCGAGGCTCCCGGAGCCACGACACGCCGACGCCACGACCGATTCACCCGTTCGCCGAGCCCGCCCTCCGGGGCCGCGACCGGACCGCCTTCCCGCCGCACCCACCGGGGGTCCCGTCGCCCGTCGACCGTCCGACCCCCGGTTCGGACCACCCGTCACCCGACGGGTCCGGCACCCCCGCCGACCCACGCCGGACCGGCCGGTGACCGTCCCCGGACGCCCTCGCGAACTACCGTGAAACCAAAGGAAGTAGACGCCCACTGAGAGACGGATACGGCGTCACCCCACACCCCACTCCCCCAGTTGAGAGAGCCTCAGCGGCACGCACCCGGACTCCGGAGCGGCCGGTCGCCGCCTTCGAACCGAGGCGGTCCAATGGACTCCGAGCCCTGCATGACGGGGCGTCAGCGCCACCACTACTCCAAACGGATTCTTCGTCATATTTTCAGCATGTCTGATATGACATACAAGAAGATGATCTGTACGTTCAATCTCGCATCGGCTCACAGCCGACGTCTCTCAGACAGGAGAAGCAACATGGCAACGCGTTCCACTGTGGTGACCGCCGCGCTGGCGGCCGGCGCGGCCCTGGTGGCCACCGGTATCACCTACGCCAACGCCGCCTCGGAGCCGGCTCAGGCGGCGCCCGCTGTCGCGGCCCCGGCTCCCGCCGCTGCTCCCGCTGCTCCGGCGGCGGGCGCCCCGGCCTACACCGACGGCAACAGCGGCAACGGCAACAACAACGGCAACAACAACAACAACTACGGCAACAACAACGACAACTCCAAGGGCCACGAGGGCGGCGAGGAGGAGAACGAGGAGGAGCAGGAGCACCACAAGGGCGAGGGCAAGATCTTCGTCAACGAGCGGGAGTACTCCCCCCACGAGGCCAGCTGCATCACGGTCGTCAGCGGCCTCGGTGCGAACAGCCTCAACGTCCGCAACGACAGCAAGAAGACCGTCGAGGTCTTCAGGGGTGCGACCTGCGACAACGGCGCTCCCATCGCCACTGTCGGTCCCCACAGCTCCAGCAACGGTCTCTTCCCCGGCCGCGTCCGCGGCGGTGTGAAGGTCAAGCACGGTGTGGTTGGCAGCATCCGGATCGTGCACCGCAACAAGGGCTTCGACGACTGACAGGGGCACTAGTGGTGCCCACACAACGAGAACCCCGGCCCGCCGGAATCGGGCCGGGGTTCCGGTCTGTGAGGACCCCGAAGGGATGTCCGCGTTCCACGCTAATCCTTTACCGATCGACCCGCGTGTCGATCACGTGAAAAGCAAGATCATGAGCTAGGGACGCATCGGGCGGCGCCGCCCCGCCGGTCCTCGCGGGGCGCCGCCGTCGTCTCCCCCGATGCCGCACACGAAGGCACGAGCGGCTCCCGGCCGGGCATGTCCTTTGGCTCCGGACGGGCAACGGCCCGACAGACCAGCCCTTCCGCCAGTCGGGTGATGTCGTGTCGGAGAGTGCCCGTACAGGCGAAGTGACGCGGCGAGCCCCTCCTCCGCCACGGCTCCGCCCTGCGCGTCAGCCGCGGTTCCTACAGTCGGTCGAGTTCCTGACGTAGGAACCGGTCTCCTCCGGCGCGCCGGTAGGCGTCGGCCATCCTCTCCCAGGCCGGATCGGTCCATACGACGGCGCGTGCGTCCTCGACGCTGTGACGGTCCGGACCGAGGAGCTCCCGGGTGATCACGATGGCCGCGACCACGGGAAGACCGGCCGCGTGCATGGTCTTCTGCACCGTGCGCATGCTCTTGCGGTGCAGCAGTTCCCGGTACTCCCGGGTCCGGGGCTCCAGCCAGCGAGCGTGGCGCGCGTAATCGCCCTCCCCCTCTCCGGTGGATTCGACCGCTGCGAAGGTCGGTGCGAGGGCGGTGGCCAGACGGTCGACGAAGTCGCTCTCGCTTCCCGGTGTGTCGGGGTACTCCGCGGCGAAGTGCTCCCACTCGACGGTCCCCCTCAGACCGGCGATCTCCGCGGACCCCGCCGGGCGGCACCCGTCGGACGGTTCCGCGGCGAGGAAGACCTGCCGCAGCACCTCGAAACGCAGCGGCGTGTGCTCGGCCAGCAGGACGGCGTCGTAGAGGTCCTTGCCCTGCGGATGCATGTCGCACAGCAGCCACATGAGTTTCCAGGCCAGTGACAGTTCGGCGGTGGCCGCGTTCAGCAGGATGTCCGGGCCGCCGGGAGACGAGGGAAGCAGCACGGGCTCAGGGTCGACGGGGAGGTGCTCGTTGAAGACGAAGTCCAGTTGTACGACTCCGCCGGGCAGCCCCTCGGAGGTCCAGGGCAGGACCAGACGCCGACCGGGTACCCGGTCGTAGGTCCAGATGTCGTCGCTGACCGCTTCCGCCGCGGCGATCCGGACCGTGCCGGCACCGTGGAGAGCCGCCGCCTCGGCAGCCTGGGCCACGCCGGTGAGCATGGTGTCGGTCCGTGGCTCCTCGATCCGCCACGACGGCGGGCTGACGACGAAGTCCAGGTCCCCCGGTTCTCGTGCGACGTCCCCGAACCAGGCCCGGAGCAGCACGCTTCCGCGGAGCACGAGCGAGTCCGCCCAGGGCGAGTCCGCGATCGCGGACAGGACCAGGGCGATCGCGGTGCGCCGAGCCGTGTGCCAGGACCGTTCGAGCTCCGGATCGGTGAATCGGGGATCGGCGGCACGGTAGGCGTTGCTGTACTGCTTGAGCGCGGGGTCGAACACCGGACGTTGCACAAGGCGCGCGTCCGTCACGGGGCGCAGCGTCGAGGGCAGGTCGAGTCGAGAACGAGTCTCGTCGTCCAGTGGGGCCCCGGGCACCCTGACGCTGCGCCACCCGAAGTTCTCCCAGGAACCGGTCACCGCGCACCCCCCTCTCCCCCGGCGACCGCTTCGATCGCCGTGCCGATCATTCCAAGCAATCGTCCAGCCGGAAAGCGAGTTGCTCCCTGCCCCACTGGCTACGGCGCCGGAGACCGGGGCGGCGTGGGCGGGGACTCCGCGAACATCGTCTCCAGGGCCCGGACGAGCCGACGGAGCCAGTCCTCCGCCCTCCCCGACACACCGGGGTATTCGTCCTGGAAACTCGCCCAGTCCACTTCCCACCGGGCCACCGCGGCCGGGTGGAAGTCCTCCGCTCGCGAGTCCGTGGCGCGGCCCAGGACCTTCCGCAGCAGCTTCGGTGGGAGTCGCGCGCCGTCCGCCTCGGCGAGGAGGACCGCGTCGTACAGGTCCTTGCCTCGCGCCCGCCCACCGCCCCGGCTGTCGGTCCGCAGCCACAGCAGCTTCCAGGCCAGCGACAGCTCACGGCTCGCCGTCCGCACCGCCGTGGGCCGTCCGCCGTCGCCTCGCGGTACGAGTGTCCACACCGGGGGCTCGGGAAGCCGCTCGTCTCGGGCGAAGTCCAGCCGTACCTCGCCCGCCGGCAGACCTTCGGCATGCCAGGGGATGATCAGGCGCACTCCCGGCGTGTCGTACTCCGCGTAGGTCCAAGTGCCGTCCACCCGCGCGCCGTCAGCGGCGAGGAACACACCCCGACCGGCCTCCGGCGACTGTGCCACGCGGTCGAGCAGGTCCAGATACGGCGGGCCAGGCTCCACCGCTTCCTCGGCGTGAAGCCAGTGCAGCCCTTCCGGTGGCAGGATCGGCCGCCGGCCGTCGGTGCCGAACTCCTCGTATGTCCACATCTCGTACGCGGCGGCGCCGTCGGCCGCCTCAGGCCACTGCTGCACCGTGGCGAACAGGTCGACGTACGGGTAGGGATCCAGCGTGTCGATCCCGACGGCGTCCTCCAGGACCACCCAGTCGAGGTCGGCGGGTTCGCGCGCCGCGCTTCCCACCCAGGCCGGCAGGACCATGCTTCCGCGCAGCAGGAGGCTTCCGCTCCAGGGAGCGTCCGCGATCAGGGCGAGGACGTGGTCCAACGCCGCGCGCCGGGCCGCCCGGCGGTCGACGGTGGTCGGTGGTGGGACGTGCCCGTCCGTGGGGTCGGGGTGCGTCACGCGACCCTCGGCTCGCCTTCGATCCAGCCGGCGTCCACAGCCGGGTTGTCGTCGTGGACGACGAATTCCCGCTCCACTTCGACGACCGGGTGACCGGCCTCGCCCAGGGCGAGGAGGAGGGCATCGAGGCGACGGCCCGCCTCCGCGCGGCCGACGCCGCGGCATCGCTGGGTGACGAAGCGTTCGTGCCGACCCCCCTCCGTGGTCCGGCGGGCGTTTCGGGAGACGTGGGCCGCGTGCGACTCGGCCAGCGCCCGCACTGCGGCCACCTGCGCCTGACCCGACAGGATCAGTTTGACGTGGTGCTCGAAGTAGCAGCCCTCAGGAAGAGCCCTGGCCTCGCTGTCCGTCTCCGGGACATCGGCGTTCCAGGGCGCGCCCTCCACCTTCACCCGTGCGACACGGAACCCGTCGCCACGCAGTCGATCGGCCCACTCGCGGGCCGTCGCCAACTGCGCGTCCAGCGTGCCTCGCCCGGAGCGTGTCAGCATGGGCTGGTCCGGCGTGCGTCCCCGGTCCAGCACGATGCGCGTGTACTTGAAGCCGTGGCGCTGCGCCCACAGGCGTATCCGCTCCTCACCGTCCGCATCGGCGTCCGGCCGAACCGTCAGATGGATCTCGAACTCACCCGCGAACTCCCTCACCGGAGCCGCGCCCCCTCGCTGTGCATTCACGGTGCCGACCGTAACGGTCACCACCGACAACGATCGGATCGAGCCCGCCCGCCAGGTCCACGCGGTGAATTCCCGACCCTCACCCAAATGTGCGATGCCCTGTGTCTGAGGCTCTCTTGATACCGGGCGGGATCGACGGCAGGCCCCGGACGGCCCCTCGACGTAGCCGCCCAAGCGAGTGAGGGAAGAGGCCCCTCCACGGACGAACCGACCTCCGGCGAGCAGACGGCCCGCGAGGTCCTCGCCTTCACGGTCGCACTGGAGCCCGAGGCGGCGCCCGGCCGCCGGTCCCCTCTGCGACGCGCCGAGGGCCGCGGACTCCGCCGGGGCCCAGAGGAGCACATCACGCCCGCCTGTGGCTCCGGCATCACGCGAACAGGCGAGGGCCGGATCAGCCCGCCCCACGGTTTCGACGTGTTCACCGCAGGCAGGGCGTCCGGGCGGTCGGGCTGGTGCCCTTGGGCGTGACGACGACGGACTCGATCCAGACGCAGCCCGTCGCGAGGGACAGCATGTCTCCGTAGCTGCCCGGCGGGGTGTCGTTGCTCCACTGCGACTGGGTCTCCCTCGCCCTCTCCCTCCTCCTGGCATTCGCACTGACCACCCCGGTCAACCGGTGGATGATCGGCCGCGGCAAGGGCGATGCCGTCGTGCACGCCTACCACTGACGGGAGGGAACGGTCGTCGCCAGAGAACCGGCCTGATCGCAGGACCTGATCGATCGTCGCTCATGGGCGCCTTTGTTCAGGGATCACTTCGCGGCCCGAAGGACTTTCCACGTCTGCGGCCCGACGCTGCCGTCCGCCTTCACGTGACCGCGGCGTTGGGCCTTCTCGACCGCTTTCTGTGTCCCCGCTCCGAAGCTGCCGTCCACGGCCCCCGGCGAGATTCCCATGTGGAGCAACAGACACTGCACCTCGCGGACATCGTCGTTGCTCCCGCCGGCGATGTCCGTCTCATCGGTCATGGTCGTGCTGAAACCGGCATACAGCCGGTGGTCCTTGACGGAGTAGTGGCAGATGTCCGGGGAACCGTCCGGACCCGGCTGAGGCGCCGACCCGGAACCCGATCCGCCGACCCATTGGGGAATGTAGTTGCCCCCGAGACCGGCCAGCAGCGCCACGGCGACGGCCCCGGCGAACTTCTGAGGGTTCCACCAACCGGCGAAGGTCCTCAGCCACTGCCACTGCCACCGGAACCTCAGGCGATGAAGCAAGCCTGGAGAACCGGGCTCTGGTTCAGGGGGAGCCGGAGGATCCAGTCGTCTCGCGTCCGCTTCATCGTCACGACGTCCAGCCTCCGCCATGTCATCGGTTGTCCCCTCCCCCACGGCAGCCTGAACACCCGTCACCGGGACTGCGCAAACGATTTACAACTGGATCGCAAACGGACACGCCCCTGGTTTCGATGCCGGCGGGGGTACGTCGACGAGCGGTGGCTCGAAGCGGACCCGCCGCTCCCCCGCCGCCCCAGGTGCCAAGCCGGTCGCTCCTCCGTCCCCGGGCCGGGAACAAGGCAGGCAATCACGGTTCGATCTCTGTACGTGCCAGGGGGCTGACACCGGAGTCCTGGTGCGCGGTAACGTGCGCGATCAGCCCGATCATCGTACTGTCCGGGGACTGTTATGCCTGATCCTTCCACGCCGCCGGACGACCGGCCGACGTCGCCCGTGACCGCCCGGGTGACGGCCGAATCACGAGCCGTGTCCTTGAGGCGGCGTCAGGTGCTGTGGTCCGTGCTGCCGCCGGGCCTGGTCACCGTGGTCGGTGCGGCGGCCACCGCGCTGGTCCGTGACAACCACCTGGACCGGGCGGACCAGGGCGCGATGTTCGGCGGTGTGGTCCTCATCGGCGCCGTGGCCGCCGGAATCGCGGGTGCCCGGGCGTCGGCGGAGGCACGAGCAGTCACCGAGCACTGGGCGGAGCTGTCCCGTGCGGCTGACCGGAACCGTGCCGAGCTGGCCGAGCTGATCCGCACCACGGCCCAGGACAGGGCCGAGCTCGCCGAGCTGATCCGTACCACGGCCGAGGGCAGGGCCGAACTGGAGTCGCTGCGTCGTCGGTTGCGCGCCGGGGAGTCCCCCGTACTGCGCCGGCCGGAACTGCCGCCGCAGACCGGCCCGGACGAACTGTCCCGACTCGGATTCGAGATCGCCGCGGCCCGGCACGAGGCGGAGGCAGCCCTGCTGGAGACCGCCGCCGGGGCGCTCGGCGCGGAACACAGCTCCCGGCTGGAGCAGTTCGAGGTGTTCGCCAATCTGGCGCGCCGGCTCGAGTCCCTGGTGCACCGCGAGATCGGCCTGCTCGACAGCCTGGAGAACGAGGTCGAGGACCCCGACCTGCTCAAGGGGCTGTTCCGGGTGGACCATCTGTCCACCCGGATCCGCCGTTACGCCGAGAACCTGGCCGTGCTCGGCGGCGCGAACACCCACCGCCAGTGGACCCGTCCCGTCGGCCTGACCGACGTGCTGCGTTCCGCCGTCGCCGAGATCGACCAGTACGCCCGGGTCAAGCTGGTCCCGCCCATCGACGGCACGGTCAACGGCCACGCCGTGGTCGACGTCGTCCATCTGCTGGCCGAGCTGCTGGAGAACGCGACGGTCTTCTCCCCGCCCCAGACCACCGTGCATGTGCGGGTGGAACCGGTCGCGGCCGGGGTGGCTATCGAGGTCGAGGACCGGGGCCTGGGCATGTCCGCGGCCGAGCGCAACCAGATGAACACCGTTCTGAGCGCACCCGACAAGGTCGCCCTCGGCGAGCTGCTGCAGGACGGCCGGATCGGTCTGTACGTGGTCTCCGTGCTGGCCCAGCGGCATGACATCGCCGTGCAGTTGCAGAGTAACGTCTACGGCGGCACTCAGGCCGTCATGGTGGTGCCCACGGCACTGCTCGGCCCGCAGTCGGCGGCTCCCGCGCCCGAGCTTCACGCGGTCGTGATCCCTGACGCGGAGCCACACGAACCGGTGGAGCCCGAGGCTGCGGCCCCCCGGGCGACAGTGACGAGCGTCGTTGCGGATCCGCGCGTGTCCGATTCCGAACCCGAGCCCGCCCCGGCGCCCTCCGACAGCGAGGGCGACCGTCCGCGGCTGCCTCAGCGCCATCGCCGGGACCACGCCGCCGAGCAGCCGCACCCGGTCCGCAGCGAGGGTTCCTCCGAGGACACCGCACACGACCCGGGCCTGATGGCCGCGTTCCAGACCGGACTACGCAGGGCCGAGGAAGCGGAGACGCCCTGACAGCCGAGGGCCGCCCCGAAGGGTCGGGGCCCCGTCCAGCAAACCGTTTCCTTCTGTCGAAGAGGAGTACACGATCGTGGCGAGCGAAGACCTTTCCTGGCTCTTGACAGGTCTGGTGAGCCGGGTGCCGCACACCCGGAGCGCCTTGTTGCTGTCCTCGGACGGACTGGTGAAGGCGGCGGAGGGGCTCGACAAGGACGCCGCGGACCAGTTGGCCGCGCTCGCCAGTGGGCTGTACTCATTGGCACGCAGCGCGGGCCGGCGCTTCGACGACGGCGGTGACGTGCGGCAGATAGTGACGGAGCTCAGCACCTCGCTGCTGTTCGTCTCGTCCGCCGGGCACGGCGCGGTGCTGGCGGTGCTGGCCGGACGCGACGCGGACGCGGCCGTGCTGGGCTACGAGATGGGCATGATGGTGAAGAGCGTGCGTCCGCACCTGGCCACGCCGCCCCGGCACCCGGTGGGGTAACCGATGACGCCGGTCCTCCCAGACGGACCGCTGGTCGACGAAGCGGTCGGGCGGCTGGTCCGTCCCTACACCGTGAGCGACGGCCGGACCAGGGCCACGTCCCACTTCACGCTGGTGACCATGGTGCGGGCCACGGGCGTCCAGACGCAGGGTGCCTTCGGCCTGGAGCATGCGCAGGTGCTGGCGCTGTGCGCGCAGCCGGTGAGCGTCGCCGAGGTCGCCGCCCGGATGCATGTGCCCGCCGCCGTGGTCAAGGTGCTGCTGTCCGATCTGGCGGAGGGAGGCGCGGTGGTCGCAGGTGACCCGCCCCCGCCGTCCCCGGACCACTACGCACGACCTGATCAAGACCTCCTGGAAGCGGTACGTGATGGCCTCCTCAAACGACTGTGACCCGCTGCCCGCCGAAGTCCTGCCGGTGGGAATCAAGGTGCTCGTCGCCGGCGGGTTCGGCGTGGGAAAGACGACCTTCGTCAACGCGCTCAGCGAGATCGAGCCGCTGAGCACCGAGGAGATGCTGACCGCCGTCAGCGCGGCCACGGACCGACTGGACGGAGTGGAGAACAAGGCCACCACCACGGTGGCCTTGGACTTCGGCAGGATCACGCTCGGTCCGTCCCATGTCCTGTACCTGTTTGGCACGCCCGGACAGGAGCGCTTCTGGTTCATGTGGGACGAACTCTCGGAGGGAGCGCTCGGGGCGGTGGTCCTCGCCGACACCCGCAGGCTGGAGCACTCCTTCGCGGCGGTGGACTTCTTCGAGCGGCGCGGCATCCCCTTCGTCGTCGCCGTCAACGAGTTCGACGGCGCCCACCGCTACCACGCGGAGGAGGTGCGGAGCGCGCTCGACCTCAGGCAGGAGGTGCCGGTGGTGCTGTGCGACGCGCGCGTCCAGAACTCGGGCATCCGCGTGCTGCTCGAACTGATCCAGCACCTGATCACGACAAGGAGTTCCCATGGCAGCGACACCGACCAACCCCTCATCCGGGCCTGAGGCCGGGATCGCCCTGCGCCATCTGCTTCTCCCCCCGGAAGACCCACAGGGACGTGCCCGATCCGAGCGGCTGCGTGAGCTCGGCATCGATGCCCGCCCGGACGCGGAACTGGACGCCTTCGCGCGGGAGCTGGCACACCGTACCGGCGGCTGCTACGCCGGGGTGAACTTCTTCCTCGACGCCGACCGTCAGTACTACGCGGGGTTGTACAGCGCCGCTCAGGACACCACCGTGCATGTGGGAGCGCCGTTGCTGGAGGATCCGGTGCCCGGCCGCGTCATGCCCCGCGACATCGACATGGGCATCTGCCCGCACGTGGTCAAGCGCCGCCGGGCGCTGGTGCTGGAGGACATCCGGGACTTCCCGCGGTTCGCCGGAAACCCGGTGGTCGACGCGATCGGCGTCCACTCCTACCTGGGCGCACCGCTGATAGACAGCACCGGCGTGGTGCTCGGCACGATCTGCGTGGTAGACCAGGACCCGCAACCGTGGGGGCGCAAGGGGCTGGAGACCATCAAGGCCATGGCTGCGGAACTGGTCGAGCGGCTCGAGGAGGCGGCGCGCCGCCGCAACTGACCGGCACGGCCTGATCCGCGCGGACGAGGTTTTCGGCAAGGGCCCACACCAGATGCGCGGCCCGGCGGCCCTGAGCGGGCGCCGGGCCGGTCGCCGCCGGGGTCAGGCCTCGGCCGGAGCGATGCGGTCGTCAGTCACCGGAGGTGAACGCCGCGTCGAAGGACTGGGCCGACGGCTCGATCGCCGCGAGTGCGCGGATGAACTGCAGGGCGTCCGGGGCACCGGCCGGGCGGTCCATGCCGGCGTCCTCCCACTCCACCGAGATCGGCCCGCCGTACCCGATCGAGTTGAGCATCCGGAAGCACGCCTCCCAGGGGACGTCCCCGTGCCCGGTGGAGACGAAGTCCCAGCCGCGGCGCGGGTCCCCCCACGGCAGATGGGAGCCGAGGCGGCCGTTGCGCCCGTTGAACCGCTTGACCGACTCCTTGCAGTCCACGTGATAGATGCGGTCCCTGAAGTCCCACAGGAAGCCGACCGGGTCCAGGTCCTGCCAGACGAAGTGCGAGGGGTCGAAGTTGAGCCCGAACGCCTCCCGGTGGCCGATCGCCTCCAGGGTGCGCACCGTCGTCCAGTAGTCGTAGGCGATCTCCGAGGGGTGGACCTCGTGGGCGAAGCGCACGCCGACCTCGTCGAAGACGTCGAGGATGGGGTTCCAGCGCTCGGCGAAGTCCGCGTAGCCGCGCTCGATCATCTCCGGCGGAACCGGCGGGAACATCGCCACGGTGTGCCAGATCGAGGACCCGGTGAAGCCGACGACGGTATCCACCCCGAACGCGGCAGCGGCCCGCGCGGTGTCCTTGATCTCCTGCGCGGCGCGCTGCCGGACGCCTTCCGGCTCGCCGTCGCCCCAGATGCGGGCGGGCAGGATGCCGCGGTGGCGCTCGTCGATGGGGTGGTCGCAGACGGCCTGGCCCGTCAGGTGACAGGAGAGCGTCCAGCAGCGCAGGTTGTACTTCTCCAGCAGGGCGCGGCGGCGCGGGATGTAGTCGTCGTCGGCCAGGGCCTTGTCGACCTCGAAGGGTCGCCCCAGCAGGCGATCTCCAACCCGTCGTACCCCCATTTCGCCGCCAGCCGGCACACCTCCTCGAACGGCATGTCGGCCCACTGGCCGGTGAACAGGGTGATCGGGCGTGGCATCTCGGTTCCTCCGGTCGGTTCGTCGCTGGGCGGTGCTGAGGGGTCAGGGGTCGTGAGGGTCAGGTGGCCGGGGAGGCGCTCGGCGTGATGCCGGCCAGGCGCAGCAGCAGGTCCTTGACCTCGGTGGCGTCGTAGTGGTCGCGCGCCTCGCTGGGCCGGGAGCACAGCAGCACGGGGCCGTCGTCGGGGTGGCCGGGCAGGCGGCCGTGGCTGCCGCGCACCGGGGACGGGTCCAGGGGGACGACGCTCATGCGGTAGCGCATGCCGAGCTTCTTGCGGGCGAGCGCCGCGGCGGCGCGCAGTTTGACCTTGGGGTCCTTGGGGTCCATGAACAGCTCGGCCGGGTCGTAGCCCGGCTTGCGGTGGGTCTCGACCAGACGGGCGAAGTCCGGGGCGCGGTCGTCGTCGAGCCAGTAGTAGGTGAACCACGAGTCGGGCTCGGCGGCGGCGACGAGGTCGCCGGCTCGCGGGTGGTCGACGCCGTACGCCTTCTTGCCCGCCTCGGTGAGGCAGTCGGCCACGCCGTCGGTGCCGGCCAGCAGTTCGCGGACGCGCTCGGTGTCGGCCGGGTCGGCGACATAGACGTGGGCGACCTGGTGGTCGGCGACGGCGAAGGCGGGCGACGTCCACGGGTCGAGGTATTCCATGCCGTCCTGGGTGTGGACGTGCAGCAGCCCGGCCCGGCGCAGCACGCGGTTGATGTCCACTGCCCTGGAGACGTTGGTGATGCCGTACTCGGACAGGGCGACCACGGTGACCGAGCGTGCGGCGGCGGCGTCGAGCAGCGGGGCGAGGACCCGGTCGACGTCGGCCGCCGCGGCGGCGGCACGGGGATCGTCGGGCCCGTAGCGCTGCAGGTCGTAGTCGAGGTGGGGGACGTAGACGAGGGTGAGGTCGGGGGCCTCGGTGGTGAGGATGTGCCGGGCGGCGTCGACGATCCACCGGGAGGAGGTGAGGGAGGCGGTCGGCCCCCAGTAGGTGAACAGCGGGAATGTGCCGAGCTTTGCGGTGAGTTCGTCGTGCAGCTGCGGTGGATAGGTGTAGCAGTCGGGTTCCTTGCGGCCGTCGGAGTAGTAGATCGGCCGGGGGGTGACGGTGAGGTCGACGTCGGCGCCCATGGCGTACCACCAGCAGATGTTGGCCACGCGGTAGCCGGGATGGGAGCGCCGCGCCGCCTCCCACAGCTTCTCCCCGCCCACCAGCGCGTTGTGCTGCCGCCACAGGAACACTTCGCCGAGCTCGCGGAAGTACCAGCCGTTGCCGACGATGCCGTGGCCGGTGGCGGGCTGCTCGGTGAGCAGGCTGGACTGCACGGTGCAGGTGACGGCGGGGAAGGCGGTGTCGAGGCGCGAGGTGAAGCCCGCTTCGCCGAGAGCGCGCAGCCGGGGCATGTGGACGAGCAGCCGGGGGGTGAGGCCCACGACGTCGAGGACGAGTAGAGGCTCAGGGCTCACGGGGCGACCTCCTTCAGGCCGAGAGAGATCAGGTGGTCGCGGGTGAAGGCGAGTTCGGCGGCGATGCCGTCGGCGAGTGCGCCGGGGCCCTGCGGCCGGACGGCCTCGGGGAGCACCCCCCAGGTGTAGGTCTCGGCCTCCACGTGTGCGGTGCGGGCGGTGTTCCCGCCGAGCAGGGCGGCGAGGGTCGCCTCCAGTGCGGGGCGGGTCGTGGTCAACGGCGGCTCCGGGTCGGCGTGCAGCGGCACATGGAAGTGGACGCGCCAGGCATCGCGGCCGGGCAGCCCGCCGGCGAGAGCGGCGTCCAGGTCGTCCACGGCCCGGGGCGGGGCCGCTTCGCTCCCGGACCTGGTGCAGGAAGCGCGGCTCGGCGAAGCGGGCCAGTGCCGCCCGTGTCTCCGGATCGGACGGATCGGCGGCCTGCAGGGCGCAGGATGCCTGGGTCTTGACCACCGTCAGCCCGGCCGTGTCCAGGCGGGCGAGTGCGGCGGCCGGCTCCTCGAAGCCGACCGCCAGATGGCAGGCGTCCAGACAGACGCCGATGCGGTCGGCGTCCACGCGGGCGAGGTGACGAGCCGCCTCGGCGGTGGTCTCGACGACGCAGCCGGGCTCGAGTTCCGCCGTGTCCGGATGCTGCGTTGCCGGGGGCGGCGCACCTCACGACCACGAAACGCCGTCAGGCACCCACGCCTGTCGCGGATTGGAGAGCGATGACCGACTCAGGCGTAGGCGCGCGACGCTTCTTGCCCCGGCGTTCGTTCGCCACTGGAGCTGTGGCGGCGGCCGTCGCCCCCGCGGTGCTCGGCAGCGCCGTCGCCGCGACCTCGGACAAGGCCGCCGCGGCGGACAAGGGCGGCGACGTCCGCACCCTGACGCTGTACATGGAGAAGCTGCCGAACGGGGAGATGGGCTACGGCCTGCGCCCGGGTGAGGCGACGCTTCCCGGCCCGCTCATCGAGCTGACCGAGGGCGACACGATGAACATCGAGGTGGTCAACAACCTCGACGTCGCCGCCAGTCTGCATGTGCACGGCCTGGACTACGACGTCGCCAGCGACGGCACCAAGATGAACGACAGCGTCGTGCAGCCGGGCGAGCGGAGAACCTACATCTGGCGCACCCACGCCCCGGGCAAACGCCACGACGGGACATGGGAGGCCGGAAGCGCGGGCTACTGGCACTACCACGATCACAACGTGGGCACCGAGCACGGCACCGGCGGGATCAAGAAGGGGCTGTACGGCCCCGTGGTGGTGCGGCGCAAGGGCGATGTGCTGCCCGACAAGCAGTTCACGGTCGTGTTCAACGACATGACGATCAACAACAGGGCCGCCCCCAACACCCCCACGTTCAAGGCCGTTCGCGGCGAGCGGGTGGAGTTCGTCGTGATCACCCACGGCGACTTCTTCCACACCTTCCATGTGCACGGCCATCGCTGGGTGGACAACCGCACCGGGGCTGAAGGACCTGCCGCCGGCCCAGCCGGCCTGGATCTGGAACCACTACGCGGGCAACCCGCAGTTCCCCCAGCTCGGCGGCCAGGGCGCGCCGATGGGCGGCCCCGTCTACAACTACGACTCGCAGCTGAAGTCCTCGGTCAAGTTCCCCCAGAGCTATGACGGGAAGTTCTTCGCCTACGAGTTCGGTGCCCACTGGATCAAGCCGATCTCGTCCGACAGCAGCGGAAAGATCCAGTCCATCGACACCCTGACCAACGGCAGGGACTGGGCCAACCTGGTCGAGCCCATCGACACCGAGTTCGGCCCGGACGGCTCGCTGTACGTGCTCGACTACGGCAGCGCGTGGTTCGGCGGCTCGCTGGACGCCGGGCTCTACAAGATCGAGTACGCGCCGGGCGACAAGGCGCCGACCGCGGTGATCAAGACCGACACGTCGTCGGGCAAGGCACCGCTGACGGTCAAGTTCGACGGCACGGGGTCGACCGACCCGGAGAACGACAAGCTCAGCTACGCGTGGGACTTCGACAACGACGGCAAGACCGACTCCACGAGTGCCACTCCGTCGTTCACCTACACCGCGAACGGCCAGTACCACGCCAAGCTCACGGTCAGCGACCCGAGCGGCCGGACGGGTGTCGCCGCGGTCCTGGTCACGGTGGGCAACTCCGCTCCGGTGCTGTCGTTCTCCCAGCCCCCGAACGGACTGACGTTCAAGGACGGGGACAAGATCGCGTGGAAGATCGACGCGACCGACCCGGACGGCACCCCGGTGGACTGCTCCAAGGTCCAGGTCAGCTACGCGCTCGGCCATGACATGCACTCCCACAACCTCTCGCAGGCCACGGGGTACAGCGGTACGTTCTCCATGACCACGGCGGGCCACACGGACGCCGACAACTTCTACGCCATCCTCTCCGCGAGCTACACCGACACCTCCCCGACCGCCGGGGTTCCCGACCTCACCGGCACGACACAGATCGTTCTGCAGCCCAACTCCCGGCAGGCCGAGTTCTTCCGCACGCAGTCCGGTGTGCAGACGAGCTCCGTCGCCGGCGCCGAGGGCGGCAAGGCGGTCACGTCGATCAACGACGGTGACTGGATCGAGTTCGACCCGTACGACCTCCAGGGTGTGAGCAAGATCGACTTCCGGGCCGCGTCGAGCGGTGCAGGCGGCACGATCGAGGTCCACACCGACGCGCCCGACGGCCCGCTGGCCGGCACGGCGACGGTCGGCAACACCTCCGGCGCCTTCACGACGGTAAGCGCACCGGTGACCGATCCGGGCGGGACGCACAAGCTGTACTTCGTCTTCAAGGGCGGCAGCGGCGACCTGTTCAACCTGGACGCCTTCACGACGAGCTGACTCGATCGCCGTTCCCTGCCCCGCCGGGCCGTCACCGACGCCCGGCGGGGCAGCGCGGTTGCCGGCCCGGCACGTCCAACCCCGTCAGCGGGGCCGGACAGCGAGTGTCCGAGGGGCGAGTCGACCGCTGCCGACACGGGCGTGGTGGCGCCGTGTCGTTACTCCCCGAGCACGAGTCGCTCCAGCGCCGCCCGTGCCCGCGCGTCGGACTGTGCACGGGCCGCGACCGCGATCGCGAGCTCCCGCACCCACTCGTCGAGCGCCACCGGGCGCCGCGAGAGCACCACGCCCCGGACCTCCTTGCAGACCTCGCCCTTGGGATGCGTGCCTGCCAGGTCGAGCACGAGACGCTGCTCGCCTAGGAAGACCTCGACCCGCTCGACACGACCCGGCCGCCCAGCGAGCAGGTCGGCCATGCCCCGTTTGCGCTCGACGGTGACGGAACCCGGCGGCAGCGCGTCCGCCAGTGTCCCGGTGAGCACCTGGGCGTAGACATCCAGGTCGGCGGCGTCCCTGCGCAGCGCGGCCGTCAACAGGTCGATGGAGTCCGGTTCCCCGTCGGGATCGAACGGGACAGGCTCGTGTGGCGAGGTCATCGCGGGGGCCTCTCGTGGTGTGCGGTTGATCCGAGTCTGCTGGGCCGGGCGCTCAGCCGTCCAGGCTGAGCACCATCGTCGGGCGCTCGATGACGTGGTCCTCGCGCAGGGGCCGCACGGCCGTGCCGATGGCGAAGAACTCGGTGGTGTGACCGCCCCAGCGGTGGTTGTGCGCATTGAGCTGCACACCGACGATGCCCTCTGCCTGCAGCTCCTCCGCCTCGTGCTGCATCCGCGCCATGGCCAGCTCCCGCGCGTCGTAGAGCGCCTGCGTGAACTGCTCGATCTCCACGTTCTTGCCGATGTTGGAAAACATCTGACCCATGCGCTGGTGCGCGATGTGGTAGACGCAGGTGCCCATCACCATGCCCAGCGGGGCGTACCCGGCGCGGATGAGCGTCCAGAAGTCCTGGCCGTTGAGGTCCGAGGTGAACGGCTGGCCCTTGAGGTTGCGCCAACTGCCGCCGTTGCTGCCCGGCGCCGGGTGATCGGCCTTGACGGCGGTGCCGATCGCGATGAACTCCGCGATGTCGCTGCCGAAGTCACGGGCCTCGACACTCAGCCGCACACCGACGATGCCGTCCGCGCCCAGCTGGGCCGCCTCCGCCTCCATGCGGGTCATCGCCAGCTCACGGGCGTGGTACATCGCCTGGCTGAGCGTCGTCAGCTCCTGGTTCTTGCCCCAGCGGCCCAGTTGGATGCCCACGTGGTAGATCGAGCTGCCCAGTACGAGGCCGATGGGCCTGAATCCCGCCTCGCGCACCAGCAGGAACTCATTGACCGACAGGTCGCTGGTGAAGATCGAACCCGGCTTGCCCGGCTGCAGCTCGGCCAGCCGCCGCATGGCATCGGCCGGCACGCCCTGGGCGGACATGCCGTCAGACGTGCCGTCGGCGGGGTTGAAGACGGTCATGAACGGTTCCCCTCATCGCATATCGGTGGCGGTGCGGCGCATGGTCCGCCGACGTCGTTCCGGGTCGAGCGGCATCACGGTGAGTGTGCGGGGCGGCTCCTCGCGTGCCGTGAAGCGGGCGACGGTGGTACCCAGCAGCGTCGCCTCGGCCACATGGTCCTTCTGGTCGTCGCTGCTCCTGCGCATGCACGACTCGCCCCAGATACGCAGGCCGCCCGCGGAGAGGATCACGCCGTCGCCGCCCCGCCGCCCCGTCTGCGCCCACAGATGCGCACGGGCGTCGGAACGCACCGCCTGAACGAGCTCGCTCCAGCCGCTGACCTCGGTATTGCTCCAGGAGCGCATCTGTGCGCGAGTGCGGAAGTCGTCGTGGCGTACGCCGACGGACATCCCGTACAGCAACTCCACCGGGACCCATCCTGCGGTCACCAGCTTCGCGAACCCCTGGCCGTCGAGATGGCAGGTGAACGGCTCCGGCGCCCGTACCGTCCCGGCCGCGCGCACCGCGGTCCCGATCACCTTGAACTCCAGGCAGTTGGGCTGCGCCACGAAGGGGGCCACGGTCAACTGTGCCGCGACGACACCGTCGCCGCCGAAAGCCGAGCACTCGGCGGTCATCCGGTCCAGGGCCGAGCGACGCGCCCGGTCGAGCACCTCGACGAGCCCGGCGGACGGGGCACCCCGTCCGGAGAGGGCGATGGGCGCCGGCTCGCTGCTGAAGGCGTACTGCATGCCCCCGTAAAGACAGTCGTGATAGCCCCAGTACCGGCCACTGCGGCCCACGTGGTAGACGGCCGAACCCATGACCTGACCCACCGGCTCGAACCCCACCGCGCGCAGCGCGGCGAACTCACCGGTGGACAGGGCCGAGGACCATGTCCCGCTGCCACGCACCTCCGCAATGCGCGCGGCTGCCGCCGGGGGCAGCCCGTCTCCCGCCCATTCCCCGCTCATGGACACCAACTCCCCGCCTTGCGCCCTACCCAAGGGCACAGCGAATCGAGTCTAAGCCCGGCCGTCCGAGGCACCCGCGGTAGGTCGGGCAGCGACCTGGACGACGTCAGGAGTCCGTCGCCGCACTGTCGGCAACGCGTCTCCCCAGGGCTGGGCTGCAACACGTTGTTGACGTCGAGGCCGAGCACCGTGAGTATCACTCTGCTCACCGACTGCTCGGCCAACGGCTCGGCGAACGCCGGCCGACCCTCCTCCCCGTCTGTCACCGCGACCTCCCCGCCCAGCGGGACGACCTGCGCGGCTCCGATGTTCGTCCCGACCGCCGGCGCCACCTACGCCGAGAAGGTAGCCGGTCAGGACGACGGCGCCGCGATGAAGTACACCGTGCGCCTGGCTGGATGCGACCTCGCCGTACTATGAAAAATCTGTCAACGGTCTTCGCGGCGCAGCCGGACGTCGACGCGTTGCCCCCGTGCCGTGCGAACAGCAGGGCGATTCACCATGGGCGGCGGATTGCCGGACTGGCAACCGTCAGCAGAAACAGGCAATGATGAGCGAGCAAAGCAACCCCACTGCCCCCACCGATACGACGGTCCACGAACTCTCGCCCGACGGCTTCACCCTGCTCCGCCGCCGACGGCGGGTTCTACGGCAGCTCGGCATGTGCGTGCTCGTGCTCGTGCCGTGGACCGTCTACCTGGCGATTTCGCTGCCGGATCGCTTTGAGGCCCGGCACTGGCCCTGGGTGTGGGTGGGCTTCGACGTGATGCTGCTCGTGACACTGGCCGGTGCGGGAGTGGCGCTGTGGCTGAGACGGCAGGTCCTGGTCCCGTTGTCGTTCGTGGCAGCCACGCTCCTCCTGTGTGATGCCTGGTTCGACGTTTCCCTGAGCTGGGGGAAGGCGGATGTCTGGGCGAGCGCCGCCTCGGCCGTGCTGGTTGAGGTGCCTCTCGCCGTCCTGCTCATCACGCGGGCGCGACGGGTGCTGAAGATATCGTTGGGGCTGTCCTGGCATCGGCTCGGCCTGGCGGGAGATCCTCCGCCGCTGCACAAAATGCCGTTGTTCGTTGCCCTCGCACCATCGCGGGGCAATGAGGCTGCGATGAACCGGGCCGAGGACGCTTAGCGCATACGCATGGAGTCCCGGCGCTTCGTGCTGCGCGCCTGCGACGGCACGTACGGCCACGCCTTCGCCGCTGTGGACGCCTACCAGCGGCGCCACAACAGGCACCGCCCGCTCCCACCCCGCGACCAGCTACCGCCCGACACCCGACGCGGGGGTGCGTTGGACGATCTCCATGTCGATGCCGAGCCGGGCAGCGTGCTCGACTCTCCTGCACGCTCGCGGCCGTGACCGACACCGCCCCGCAGTCCGGGGACGCGATGGACAGACCGGTGCGGGGGCCGCGTTCTCAGGCGCTGTTGCGGCCGATGCTCGCACCGCCGTCGACGCGCAGGATCTGGCCGGTGATGAAACCCGCCTTCTCGGAGAGCAGGAAGGCAATGGCGGCTGCGAGCTCGTCCGGGCGCCCGAACCTTCCCATGGGAACACCCGCCAGGTAGCGGGCGGCCGCGGCCGACCCGGGCGGGTTGTTCTCCCGGAACAGTTCGGTCTCGGTGGGGCCGGGGGCGACGGCGTTGACGGTGATCCCGTGTGCAGCGAGCTCTCCGGCCCAGCCTCGCGTCAAGAACTCCATGGCGGCCTTGGCCGCACCGTAGGACGTGCGATCGGGCAACCCCAGGGTGACCAGGCTGGTGACGTTCACCACGCGGCCCCAGGACCGTTCGAGCATGCCGGGCAACACGGCCTGGACGATCTGGACCGCGGTGCGCACGTTCATGTCGAGAACCGCGTCGAGGTCGGACAGAGCGACCTCCCCGACGGGCGCGGGTCGCACCAGACCCACATTGTTGACCACGGCGTCGACCGGTCCCGCGCCCGTAACCTCGCCCAAGACCTGATCGGTGATCGGACGGAAAGGTCGGCTTCTTGAAGTTCTCCCGTCCCTTCGCGAGCTCCGGAAGGGGATTCCCATCTACCTTGCGGCGACAGGCTTGACGGTTTTACCCGCCCTGCGACCGCGCCTTCCGGCGGCCGGGACCTCCACGATGGCGTGGCCGGTCCAGTACAGGTGCAAGATGTTCCGGGCCGCGTTCCAGTCGGCGTTGCACTGGAATCCGCAGTCGGGGTTCTTGCATACGAACGTGGCCTGGTCTTCCCGGCTGCCCGGTGTGGTGAAGCCGCACGCGGAACAGCGTCGGGATGTGTTCGGGGCGGGCACCTTGATCAGCCGGCCGCCGTAGCGGGCGGTCTTGTACGTCAGCATCGTGACCGTCCGCCCCCACGCCTCCTGGGCGATGGAGCGGTTCAGACCGGCCTTGGCCTTGACGTTCTTGCCCGGTTCCTCGATGGTGCCCCGAGCGGACGTGACCATGTTCGTGATGTTGAGCTGTTCGACCACGACCGTGCCGTATGTGCGGGCGAGGTAGGTGGTCGTCCGGTGCTGCCAGTCCACGGCTCGTCGCGTGGCTTTTGCTCGGAGCTGCTTGATCTGGTCGTAGGTGTGCTGCAAGCGGCGGGAGGTCTTCTCCCCCTTCTTGCGGAAGGACTTTTGGTGTGCGGCCTGGCGCTCCAGCGTGAGGAGCTTGGTCTTCTCCTTCTGGGTGAGCCACTTGTCCCGGTCGGCTTTGCCGTCGGGACGTCGGGGCGGGCGCCCGTGGTCCTGGTGGTCCTTGTTGGACAGGGCGAGGGGGATGTTCACCCCGGCGTCGATGCCGACCTGCGGCCCCTGATGCGGTTCCGGCGCGGTTTCCAGGCCCCGCACGCGGAAGATGATGTGCCAGCCGAGTGCGTCCTTGACCAGCCGGGCACCGGTGATCCGGTTGTCCTTGTCCGCCCGCTTGCCCACCGGGAGGTCTTTGGTCCAGCGGAAGCGGACCCGGCCCACCTTGGGGATGTTGACCATGCCCCATCGGCGGTGGACACGGACGATGTTCAGGTCCCGGCCCTGCGGGATGTCCACGGACATGGCCGCGCGGAACCGGGCCTTGAAGTTCGGCTCGTCGGCGCGGCCTTCCCAGCAGTTCTTCCAGCTCTGGAAGTACGTCTTCAGCACTGCTTGCGCGGCCTGCGCCGGCAGTTCGGCGAGGTAGTCGAGATCTTGGCGGGCCTGCCGTATCGCCTCATCGGCGGCGGCGAGGCCGCGCTTGGCCTTCGGCATCATCTGCCACCAGGAGTGCAGGCAGTTCCACATGGTGCGGGCCGCGTGTGCCTGGTCGTCAATGATCCGGATCTCGGCAGGGCTGAGCGCCAGCCGGGCACGGTGCCCGAACTGCCGGTTCACCAGGCCGAGTTCGCTCACAGTGATCACTCTACTACAGTTGGTTCATGTCACCGCGATGAAACCCTCATCCTGGCGTCAGAACCGGCCGTCACATCGTCCACAACCTGCACGTGCACTTGGTGTTCCCCACCAAGTACCGGCGCAGAGCATTCACCGACGAGATGCTGACGCGCTGCGAAGAGATCATGCGCGACGTGTGCGACGACTCCGAGGCCGACCTGAAGCAGTTCAACGGCGAACACGACCACGTCCACCTCCTCGTGCACCACCCGCCCAAAGTCCAGCTCTCCAAGCTGGTCAACAGCCTCAAGGGCGTCTCCGCCCGGCTCCTGCGCAAGGAATACGACGCGCACGTCCGCCGCCACCTGTGGGCCGGGCACATCTGGTCCGGCTCCTACTTCGCCGGAAGCTGCGGCGGGGCACCGCTCACCGTCGCACAGCAGTACATCGAGCGGCAACAGCGCCCCGAAAGCTGAGCTGGACACTGCGAACCCGTGCTTCGCCGCAGGTCAGAGCAGTTCTGAGATGCGCTTCACCACCACCCTGAAGGGCGGCACACTGCGCAAGATCAAAGGTAGAATTCGCCGGGAATATACTGCGGGCGCTGCCCACGGGGGCATGACCTTCTTCCGCCAGCTGCTCGGCGAGGGCGCGGCCGATGCCCTTGGACGCGCCCGTGATGGCCACTCGCCTCCTCGTCATGGGTTCACTCCTTTGCTGCGCCCCGCGCAACCGCACGTGCGCCGGAGGGCGGTCAGGGCAATCTGTCGACTCAGGGCGTGGTGAGCAGCTCGGCGTGCTAAGTTAACACGAAGGTTCGTTTTTTTCGTGTAGGAGGGATCCATGCCCAAGGTCACGCAGGAGTACATGGAGGCCCGCCGTAGGCAGATCCTGGACGCGGCTCGCCGCTGTTTCCTGCGCGACGGATTCCACTCGACGTCCATGCAGGACCTATTCACAGAATCGGGGCTGTCGGCGGGCGCGGTTTATCGGCACTTCGCAAGCAAGAACGAAGTCATCACGGCGATCGTCGAGGAGAACATGCGTGACGTCCTCGCCATGGTTCACAGCGCCGCCAGGAATCGTCCCAGCAGTTCCGTCGGCGCCCTGATGGCCGACGTCCTCGATATCGTGAACACCAAAACCGCCGAGCAGAACATCGCTGGACTGTCCGTCCTGGCGTGGTCGGAATCTCTCCGGAACCCCTCGCTGGCCGCGCAGTTCGTCGACCTGATGACTCAGATGCGATCCGCTCTCACGGATGTCATTCGCGAACACCAGCAGAGCGGCACCCTCACGCGCGAGGCGTCTCCCGAGGCGATCGCCGCCGCGCTCATATGCATCCTGCCCGGCTATATTCTCCAGTTGGCCATGGGTGAGACCAAGACCATGGAGGAAGTTCCCGGCGCATTCCGGGCACTCTGGCCGAATTCGGCCGCGCCTTCAAATTGAGTATGGCATTTTCGGTGCGCCAGTAGAATCGCATTGCCTGCTGCACCGGCCTTAGCGTTCGACCTCCCCCCCAGCAGGCCGTGTCGCGTTGCCGGTCGAATGTTCAGAGTAAAAAAGCCGCCGTACCCACAGTAGGCGCCACGGCCATCTGTACTGGCCCCCGCTTTGCGGCATCTGTTTCTGGGGGGGCTGATGCTATTCGCGGGCCATGTCCCCTCATCCCAGCCCTCCGTGGGAGCCCGCCTCGAGGGTTGCGCGAAGGCCGGCCAGGGTTGAGGCCATGCGGGCCAGGTCGTCGGGGGGAACCGCCGCGATCAGCGAGATGAGCTCGCTTTCGACTATGGGGCGGGCAGCGCACAACTGCTCCTCACCCGCGGATGTGAGGCGGAGGACGGACGAGCGGCGGTCCTGGGGGTGTGCGACCCGCAGGCACCAGCCCGCAGCCACCAGCCGGTCGACCGCCTTGCTGACGGCCCCCACGGTGATCGCCAGTTCGCCGACGATGTCGAGCACGCGACACCCCGGCACGCGGTCGATGATCTCCAGAAGCTCGAACTGCCCCAGCCCCAGCCCTTGTTCGGCGCGCAACCGGGCGCTCGCCGCGTTGTAGAGCCGGGTCTCGACGCGGACCAGATCGCTGAAGATCGAGGTGATGTGGCTCACATTAGCTCCTGTGGATTCCCAGGAATCATCTTCCTTGGAATCCGGTTGGGGTCAGGCAGGTGGATTCCCAGGAATCCATCATCGCACCCCGACCCATGGAGGCCCCGCATGTCCCGACAGCAGCGCGACGCCCTGGACGCCATACTCCGTTCCGCCCCTCGCAGCAAGATCCGGCCCACTCCCGAGGAGCAGCGCAGCGGTTTCGCCGTGGCTGTCACCCGCCCCGCGCCGGAGGGCGTAGTCACCCGCAGGACCGTCCTGGGCGGGCGGCCGGCACTGGAGCTGGAGCCGGTCGAAGCCTCCGGCCGCGGCCGACTGCTCTACCTGCACGGCGGCGGCTACGTCATCGGCTCACCGGACACCCACGCCGGGCTCGTCGGTGAACTGGCCCGCCGCACCGGGCTGCGCGCGACGTCGGTCGATTACCGGCTGGCGCCCGAACACCCTTTCCCCGCGGCTGTCGACGACGGGCTCGCGGCCTACCGCGAGCTGCTGGCGTCGGGCACCGACCCACGGGACCTCGTCATGGCCGGTGACTCCGCCGGTGGCGGATTGAGCATCGCCACGCTGCTCGCCGCCCGGGAGGCCGGGCTGCCGCAGCCAGCCGCCGTGGTCGTCTTCTCCCCCCTGGGCCGACCTCACCCTCGCCGGAGGAAGCATCCGTTCCAAGGAGAGCGCCGACCCCATCTTCACACAGGCCGACGTGCGCGCCTACGCCGATCTCTACGTCGGCGCAGGCGACAGGGCGCATCCCCTGGCCAGTCCGGTGTTCGCCGACCTCACCGGACTGCCCCCACTCCTCGTGCAGGTCGGGGCGAACGAGGTGCTCCTCGACGACGCGGTCCGGCTGGCCGGCCGCGCGGGCGCCGACGGCGTCGAGGTCACGCTCGAAGTCGGCCCCGGCCTCCCCCATGTCTTCCAGCACCACTACGGCCGCCTCGACGAGGCGGACGCCGCACTCGACCGCGCCGCCCGCTTCCTCACCGCCCACCTGAGCGCCGGGCGCCAGGACGCCGACCATCTCGAACCGGTCCACTGACACCGCCCCGACGGCCTCCACGTGATGTCGGCGACGGCCGCAGGAACGCCATCGCCGACATCACGGGCATCATTCGTGGGCTGCATGTCGGGCGTGCGAGTGCGTGCCGTGTCCTTCCAGTGCCGGCGAGAGAGACGGGAGGGCGGCGGCGGGTTCGTCAGCGGCCAGGTCCTCAGCACTCGTATCGCCGGGCTCGCGGGCGCCTTGTTCGAGCGTGTCGCTCGGGACGGTGAGGGGGCGACGACCGAATACGACGGACATCAGCCCGAACACGCTCCACAGCACGAGAACGACGATATGGCCTCCGGATCCGTGGCCGTCGAAGTAGGCCGTGCTGCGCAGAAGACTTGCACCGGCGCCCGGGGGCAGCCATTGGCCGATGTCGTCGACTGCCTTGGGGAGCAGTTCCGGTGCGGACGTGCTGCCGGAAAACGGGTTTCCCACGAAGACCATGAGTGCGGCGCCGAGCCCGAGCCCTGGTTGACCGATGAGCCTGATCAGGCCGGCGCTGGTCGTGCTGACGGCGAGCATGGTGAGGGACAGGGCCGCCCAAGTGGCCACGTGATTGTGCGGCAGCGCGCCCAGGATGCCCTGGGTGACCAGGTAGGCGGCGAGGCCGGAAACAGCGCACCCGACGATCAGGTCGATGAACCGACGCCACCCCGGCAGACGGAGTCCCGACAGGGTGATGAGGGCTGCGATGAGAACGCTGCAGATGGTGAGCGGGAGAAGTGCCGAGCTGAAGACCACTCCCCGGGGGTCGTCCGTAGAGGTCGGGACGACATCCACAGTCTTCACCGTGACCTGGGCCACCGTCTTGGCGACGCTCTTCCGGGCACGGGACCCGTGGGACGTGGCGTGGGCCGGAGGGGCGAGTCTCTCTTCGGACAACTTCGTGGCGTGGATGGCAAGTTGTCGTCCGGACATCCCGAGCAGCTGGGCCACGGGCGTACTCGCGGCAGTGGCTTCCAGTACGGTGACGCTGGCGGGAGTTATGGCGAATGCGCCGTAGACCTCCCGATTCTTGATGGCGGAGCGTGCCGACGCCTGGTCGGGGTAGAGGTGGAAGTCGAATCCGCCCGGTTTGCTTCGAGTCAGGCTTTCGACCACGTTCTGGCTGGCCGTGCTGGTACCCACGATTCCCACGGGCAGGTCTCGCGGCGCGATGCGCGATGCGGGCCATGCGTATGCCATCGCGGCAAGCGAGACCACCAGCGGCAACCCCACGATCATGAGGACGGCCCTACGCCAGGACAGGGCCTTCACCGGTGGGTTCTTCACGGTCACGCCTCCCATAAGACGAATGATCATTTTATTAAACAGCAGTCTGACGTACCTGCCGGTAATAGTCAAGACGAACATTCGTTTTCTTTCGTGTTGGAGGCGTCAACCAGCAGAGGCCTGCGTCACAGCGGCAGTGGTTGTTCCTCCGGCTGTGCCGGCGGCTGCCGACGCGGTGCGGCGCCGGTGCTGGAGTCGGGTGCCCGCCGCCTGCGGGTCGACCGTCGGCGTTGGTGAACCAGCAGGACCCATCCGGCGGCACTGACCAGCCCGGGGGTGATCAGCCGGTACAGGAGATCGGCAGCGGTGGCGGAGCTGGTGGGTGTCCCACCGTGGTGCAGAGTGAGAACCAGGGCCGCGTCGAGGGTGCCGAGGCCAGCAGGCAGGAGCGGCATGGCTGACGCGGCCGTCATCGCGGCGACGTAGGCCAGGAACACGGTGCCGAGCGTGGGCGACGCTCCGACGGCATGGCACACAGCGAGCAAGCAGGCGAGGTCCGCACTCCAATTGCCCAGGGCCAAGCCGAGACCCCGCGCCCAGAAACGGGCAGACGGGTGCATGGCAGCCAACTCGTCGAGCAGTCCTTCGGCCGACGGATGGTCCGCGGCGCCGTGGCGCAGCCTGCTCCACAGCCGAAGAAGGACGCTCACAGGCCGACGCAGTGTGGCGGGGTGGTGGACCAGCGCCAGTACGGCGCCGGCAAGGGCGCAGGTCGCAACGACCTGGACCGCGACCGAGAAGAGTTGTGAGTCGTCCTCTGCCAGAGTGTGTCCGACGCCGGCGAGTATGGCGAGCGCGATCGTGCTCAGAACGCCGGTGGCTGCGTGCACGAAACCGATCTGAGGCGCGCTGGCCCCCCAGGAGCGCATGCGGCGCGTCCGGTAGGTGAGGGAGATCAGGCTCCCGCCGGGCAGGGTCGCGCCCAGAGCGTTCGCGGCGAACACCGTGGCGGCAGCGGAACCGAGCTTGACGCCCAGCCCGCCGGCGCCGAGCGCGAGCCGCTGAAGGCGGGCAAACGCCATCATGGAAACCATCTCGGCGGCAAGTGCCAGTAGGAACCAGTTGAGGTGGGCGCGGGCCAGCTGCCCTGCTGCCTGGCGCGCGTAGGGCGCCACCCACACCGATTCGGTGCCCGCCACGCTCACCATGGCGCATGCGGTCAGCACGGTACGTCGGCGCAGACGCGGCGGAGTCAAGGCCGGTCCCCGCGGCAAGGCTGCCCTGTCCTGCCCGCCACCGCGCAGATGTCGTATGAGGGGGCCGAGTGCGCCATGGGGCATCCTTAAGCCATGGCCGCGGGCTGCTGGATGAGCCAGTCCTGGGTGAGCCGGTAACCGGCCCGGACCAGGCGCGGTGTGTCGCGGAAGTCGATGAGGCTGGTTACGGGGGTGGTGACTGCTGGCAGCCGAAGAACCGACCCGCGGACGGCCGCCAGGTCCCGTCGCTCACGCTCGTCCAGGATCTGGCCCACTGCCCGGTAGGCGGCGAGCAGGGCTGCGTGTGCCTGACGCCCGGTCTGTTTCGTGACGGCGGCGGGCAGCACGTAAATGGTGGCGGCACCGAGCGCTTCCGCCTGGAGCACGGGCGTATCCGCCGACACGCCACCGTCGATGAGACGGCGCTCCCCCACGCGCACCGGTGGATACAACCCCGGGAAGGCCGACGAGGCAAGTAGTGCTGCAACAGCGTCGCCTCGGGACAGAACGACGGCGGCGCCGGTCTCGAAGTCGGTCGCCACAACGTGCACGGGCACGGTGACGTCCTCAAGGCGGCTTACGCCGACCCCGTACCGCAGCAATTGCTGCAGCGCCGCGCTCGAGACCGCCGCCTCCCCCCGCCCCACGGCGGCCCTGATCAGGGTCCTCGGTGAGATCGGAGCGACATCCCGGCGCTTGAGGCTCAGCCACAACGCTTCCAGCCTGTCGATGCCCTCGATGCTCGGATCGGCGGCGAAGGCAGCGCCGTTGAGAGCGCCGGCCGAGGATCCCACCACGAGATCGGGAGTGATTCCCGCCTGCGTGAGCGCCCGAAGCGCGCCGACCTGCGCAGCGCACAGACTGCCACCGCCCTGCAGCACGAACGCCACGGTGCCGGACGGAGTCCGCTCGGCCGTCGTAGGCGCTGCCCGCATCCCGTCAGCCTTCGGCACCTGACACGGGGTCATTCCTGACCCGCCGGTCTGCACGGTAGCCATGCCGCCTCCTCCCCTTCCCGGAACAACCATTCCGTTCAGCGCTGCTCATCCTGCGCCACAGCCGAGCGGCAGGTCAAGACGAATATTCGTTTTTCTTTACCTGGGTCTGGACTCGTTCGGTTCTCCCCCAGCGATCCCGACCAGGGTGGTGACCAGTGGCCAACGCTGACGGGAGCTGCTGGGCTCGGCGCAGGACGGCGGGCTGATCCTGAAGGACGACTCCGACGCCGGTATGGATCCTGCTGTGCGGAACGTCTGCGCGTCGATCGCGGCGGTCGCTGCACTCGCCTTCGCCGGCCGCGGGCGCCCGTTCTCCCCCGCCCCGTTCGGCTGAATGCGTCCTTCGCTGATGTACCGCCGGCTGCTAGCGTCCGACGAAGCGGGAGACGGGGGCAGGCGATGGCAGCAGCCGAGGTGATCGATCTGGTCGCGATGGGCGAGGACTTCGTCCGCGATCCCTATCCGGTCTACGCGGCGCTGCGGGAGCGCGGCCCCGTCCACAAGGTGCGGATCCCAGAGGGTACGGAGGCCTGGCTCGTTGTCGGGTACGAGGCTGGCCGGGCCGCGCTCGTAGATCCGCGGTTGTCCAAGCAGTGGAAGAACGCCTCGCCCTCCTTTCCGCTCCCCAATCCGTCTGCCGGGCCGCACATGCTCAACTCCGACCCGCCGGACCATGAGCGGCTGCGCAGGCTCGTCGTCCGCGAGTTCACACCGCGCCGGATCGAGCAGCTCGCGCCGCGTGTGCAGCAGATCACTGACGAGTTGCTCGACGCGATGACGGCGATTCCGGAAGGACGGGCCGATCTCGTCGAGGCGCTCTCCTTCCCGCTGCCGATCTCGGTGATCTGCGAGCTGCTCGGTGTGCCGATGCTGGACCGGGCCGCGTTCCGCGCGTGGACCGGCGCGATCCTCACCGGCCAAGACCCGAAGGCGCGGCTTGCGGCGACAGGTGAGGTGTCCGCATATCTCGTCGACTTGCTGGAGCGCAAGCGCCTGTCCCCGGGCCAGGACCTGATGAGCGCTCTGATCCGCACCACCGATGAGGAAGGTGACCGGCTGTCCGCGGACGAACTGCGCGGTATGGCCTGGCTGCTGCTGGTCGCGGGACATGAGACCACGGTCAACCTGATCTCCAACGGCGTATTGGCCCTGCTGACCCATCCCGACCAACTCGCCGCACTGCGCGGGGACATGACGCTCATCGACAACGCGGTGGAGGAGATGCTGCGCTACGACGGGCCGTTGGAGACACCGACGTTCAGGTTCACCACAGAGCCGGTCGAGATCGGCACCACAGTCATCCCCGGCGGTGGTGAGCTGGTCCTCGTGGCCCTGGCGGACTCGAACCACGATCCGGCACGCTTCCCCGACCCCGGCCGCTTCGACATCCGGCGGGCCGCGGGCGGTCATGTCGCCTTCGGCCACGGCATCCACTACTGCCTCGGCGCGCCGCTCGCCCGCATGGAGGCCCGGATCGCGATCCGTTCCCTGTTGGAGCGCTGTCCCGACCTCGCAATCGACGCCCACCCGGCCGCCCTGACCTGGCGCCACGGCATGCTCATCCGGGGCCCGCGTCAGCTGCCGGTGCGGTGGAAGTCCTGACCTTGAGCTTGCGCGAGAGCACACCCGCCGGCACCTGCCACCCGGCCGGCCGCAAGTCCGGCGGCATCGACCACTTCACATGGCAGTTGTTGACGCGCGACGACGCCACATCGCTTACGAGGCGTTCCTCAGCGGGCGCAGTGCGGCGGCGCCGGCCCGCCCCAGCGCGCACACGGGTGACCCCACCCATCGCATGAGGTCGCGCGGCAAGTCGGTGTCGAGCTCGATGGTCACCCGGACGTATCGGGTGTACAGCTGGGCGACCTTGACGGGACGCGGGACGGCGGCATCCGGTTCGCGCTGCAATGCGGCCCGGTAGGTGTCCTTGCGCTGATTCATGCTTTGTCCTGTCGCTTGATGAGTTCGTCTGCGAGGTCCATGTACGCCGAGCCCTTGGCCTCGACAGGACTGCCGAATGACTGGGCGTACAGGTCGAGCCGCGGAATGTGGGTGGACAGCACGTCGAATCCCCGCTCGGTGAGCGCTTCGCGGGCGTCGGCGTCAGGACCGGTGCGCGTGGCGTCGGCACGATTCGTTCGGTTCAGCAGAATGGCGGCGCGGGCCGGCTGAATGCGCAAGGACTGTACGTCGCCCATCTCGCCGCCGATGGGCGCCATACGATCCAACTCGATGGGAGCCGGAGCCACCGGCAGGATCCACTCGCTCGCGTACCTCATGATGCTCCGGGCGATGTGCGCGTGGTCCTCCAGTTGAGGAGCGTCGAACACGACGGCCTGCCGGTCGCCCAGGAAGTCGTTCACGCGCCGGTGCACGTCGCCCACCGGAAGAGCGACCACGGGAAACGGGAAGCCACCTGCCAATTCGCTCCAGTGCAGCGCGGAGGAGGCGGGGTCGCTGTCGACCAGCAACGGCGGGATACCCGACTCGTGAAGTGCGTGGGCCAACCAGACTGCGCTGGTCGTCTTTCCCACTCCGGGCTTGAGGTTCACAAAGGCGTAGCTCAGCGACACGAGGCCCAACGTATGGTCGCGAGCGACTGCCGGCCGTCGGCTCGGGGCACACCGTTTCGTTGTTCACCCAACGGCGCCAATGAATCATTCGGACGGTCCAGTACGGAAGTCGCCGGTCGGCACCGTCCTGCCGCTGCCCCTCCCCAGGCGCCAGGTCACGTTTCGGCATCCCCGTGCACACCTCTAGGTCGTACCGACTGGTCGGTACTAGCCTCTGCGCACACCTTCTCCCCATCTGGACACAGACACCCCGGGGTTCGGCCCACCTGGCCGAACAATGCTCGTGCCAGCCGCGCCGCAAGGCGTGCACTGTCCGCACCCACCGCACCGGGCCCATGGGCCCGAGCCCAGGAGCCGCCGCATGACTTCCATGCCTGCTTCGCCCGACGACACGAACGTCAGACCAATCGACACCGGCACACCGGAAACCTCCGGCCGTGCCGCCCGGTTGTGGCGCCGCGAACTGAACGACTACCCCGTCACCTCACGCCGCATGGCGTACCTGGCGATCGTGGTGCTGACCACCGTGGTCCTGTACTACGCCCTCTACGTGCAGTACGCGGTCGCCACGTCGATCATCCTGCACTTCCACATGACCTACAGCTATTTCGTGTGGGTCTCCGTCATCGGCAACGCGGTCGGCGCCTTCGCCTCGCTCGTGGCGGGCCTCGCCGACCGCTGGGGCCGGGCCAACATGGTGGTCTACGGACTTCTCATCGCCGCCCTGCTCAGCCTCCTCGGCCTGCCCAACGCCCCGGACAAGAGCACCTACCTGGTGCTTTTCGCCGGCCTCAGCTTCATCGAAGGCATCGTGCTGGTGGCCACGCCGGCGCTGATCCGGGACTTCTCGCCACAGCTCGGCCGAGCCACCGCCATGGGCTACTGGACCATGGGCCCGGTCATCGGGAGCCTGGTCGTCACCGTCGTCACCAGCAGCACCCTGTCCTTCGCCGGCTGGCAGGACGAGCTGCGCTACTCCGGCTGGGCCGGGCTTGCCGTCTTCGTGCTGGCACTGGTGGGGCTGCGAGAGCTGTCGCCCCGGCTGCGTGACCAGATCATGGTCAGCCTCCGCGACCGTGCGCTGGTCGAAGCGCGCGCCAAGGGCATGAATGCGAGGACGGCGACCAAGGCCCACTGGCGGCAGATGCTACGGCTGGACGTCGTCGGCTCGGCCACCGCCGTCAGCCTCTTCCTCCTCCTCTACTTCGGCGCCGTAGGAAACCTCGTCGTCTATTTCGCCGCGACCTTCGGCTACAGCGAGCAGCGCACCAATGGGCTGGCCAACTGGTACTGGGCGGCCAACGCGGTGGCACTGGTGGCGGCGGGGCTGCTCTCCGACAGGTTGAAGGTGCGCAAGCCCTTCATGATCGTCGGCGCGATCGGCTCGATCGTGGTCACCGTGCTCTTCGCCCTGCACGCCACAGAGCCGCGCACCGGCTACTACACCTTTGCCGCACTGTTCGTCGCCATCGGTGTGCTCACCGGCGTCACCTACGCACCCTGGATGGCGAGCTTCACCGAAACCGTGGAGAAGCAGAACCCGGCCGCCACGGCGACCGGTCTGGCCGTGTGGGGATGGATCATCCGCGCGGTGGTCGCGATCTCCACGGCGTTCGTCCCGGTCGTGGTGACCTCGGCCACGCCACTGGTCGAGCATGGTGCCGAGGTGAAGGCCGCGAGTGTCCAGGCCGCCCCCGCACTGTCCGTCATCGACGCGCACCCGCGGCTTTTCGCCGAACTCGACGCGTACCCTCCGACTGCGGTCCCGCCGGCGCTGACGGCTCAGGCGGTGCGCGAGGTCGGGGCCGACGACCTGGCCACCGTGCGCAAGGCGCAGCCGCAGTTGGCGCTGCTGAAACGCTACGGATCCCAGGTGAAGAGCGCCTCGGCCGAGGGCCCCGAGCAGTGGCGCACCTGGTGGCTGATCTGTGCCGCCGGACAAATGCTCTTCCTGCCGTTCGTCTTCGTCATGGCCGGCCGCTGGAGCCCTCGTAGGGCCCGCGACGAGGCGGTGGAGCACCAGCGCGCCGTGGATCGTGAACTGGCGGCCCTCGCCGAGAAGGGCGACTGATCCCAGGCCACCGTCCAGCCTGGGTCGGGAGGTCCTTGCGCCGCCCACCCAGGCTGTGGCGTCGGCGACCGGCGGAGCGCACACCGGTCGGGGCTACGACAGCCCGTACACAGCGAACTCTCAACCATGGGCAGCAAGGTCGCGGCCTGCACCGTCCGGGAGAACCTCAAGGAGCACGGCACGGCACCCCTCCCGCGCCCCCGAGAGACAGAATCCCTCCTAGCCTGCCACCTCGGCACCATGTTCGGGAGGCTACCGACACGGTTCCCCCATACCTCTGCCGCACATCGTTCCACTTCGCTAGGCTCACCGACAGGCTGGTGAGCGAGGGGAACAGCGTGCCGGGACAGGAACGCAACGAGCAACGAGTCGGCTCGACAGGCCCCAGCCGGGCGGGCACGCCGCTGTACGAGCGTGCCGACGAGATGGCAGCCGCGCGAGAGGCAGTGGAGGCGCTCTGCGCCCGCTCGACGGACCGCGGCGGTCGACATGGCGATCTGCTGCTGTTGAGCGGCGCCGCGGGGCTGGGCAAGACGACCTTGCTGACCGAGATCAGAGCCATCGCCGCTGCCCGCGGGTGCACGGTCCTGTCCGCGCGCGGCAGCGAGCAGGAGCACACGGTTCCCTTCCACGTCGTACGGCAGTTGTTGCAGCCCGTCCTGGCAGCCTGTACCGAGGCTGAACGTCGCGAGATCTTCGGTGGCTGGTACGAGATCGCCGGGCCGGCCGTTGGCCTCCTGGCCCAGCAGGCCGGTACCGCCATGCCGGATCCACAGGGTGTCCGGGACGGTCTGGACTGGGTTCTCACACAACTCGCCGTGCACAAAGCCCCGATCGTCATGGTCGTCGACGATGCGCACTGGGGTGATCTGGAGTCCCTCGCCTGGCTGGCCGCGTTCGCCGTGCGGGTGCAGGAACTTCCCCTCCTGATCGTCCTGGGGTATCGCCCGGACGAACTGCATGCCGACGCCGCGGCGTTGCGTGAACTGATCGGCGGCCGGGGGTCCCACCCGATCACCTTGCGCGCTCTCAGCCCTGAGTCGGTCGCCAAATTGGCCCGCGGCGCACTCGGGCCGGAAGCGGACGATCCCTTCTGCCGCGAGTGCTGGGCCGTCACCGGCGGCAACCCCTACGAAACCGTCGAACTGATCGCCAAGGTCCAGGACCGCGGTCTCACCCCCTCCGAGGAGTCGGCGCATCTGCTGCGCGACCTCGGTGCGTCGTCCCGCGGCACCGGGCTGGTCAAACGGCTGGAGAGACTCGGCAACCCGGCCGTGCGGCTCGCCTGGGCGGCGGCCGTACTCGGGACCGAGATCTCCCCTGAACTGGCGGCTTCGGTGGCCGGGCTCCCACCGGCCGAGGCTCAGGACGCCACGGACAGACTGCGGGTCGCTCGTATCCTGACCGGCACCAGGACGCTCGAGTTCGTCCACCCCCTCATCGCCACTGCCGTGTATCGGGCCATCCCTTCGGCCATGCGCACAGCGATGCACGGTCAGGCCGCCAGCGCGGTGGTCGACGCGGGCCTGAACATCACTGTCGCCGCACGGCACCTGCTGGAGACCCATCCGAGCAACGACCCGGAGACCGTCCAGCAGCTGCGCGCGGCCGCGCGGGAGAATCTTCGCCAAGGCGCTCCGGACGCCGCTCATCGCTGCCTGGAGCGTGCGCTGCGCGAGCCGCCGCCGGCCGAGGAGCGCGCGGCCGTGCTCCACGAGCTCGGCTGTTCCGCCCTGCTCACCTCCCCGGCCACCACGGTCAACCACCTCTCGGCGGCCTTGCAGCTGCCCGACCTCGACCCCGCGCTCAGAGAGGACGCCACGTTCCGGCTGGCCCAGGCTCTCGCCCACAACGACCAGCTCGGCGAGGCAGCCGCCGTGGCGGGGGCCGAGGCTGCCCACACACGGTCGTACGGGGCACGGCTGCGTCTGCAGGCCGCGCACCACCTGTGGCTGGTCTTTGACGTGCATGAGGTGCAGGCGCCTGTCCGCTCCCGTCGGCTCGCGCGGCTCGCTGAGCATCTGTCCGGGCAGAACATGGGAGAGAAGGCCTTGCTGTGCCTGCGTACCTGGGATGCGACGCTGCGCGGTGAGCCGGCTGAAAGCGCCCTGGCCGTCGCCACACGCGCCGTGGGGCTCAGCTACACCGACCCGGACTGGGGCTTCGAGCTGCCCAGCATCACCGCGCTCGGGTACATGTACGCCGACCAGTGCGACCGTGCAGAAGAGCTGTTCAGCTCCGCCATCGCCGAGTGCCAGCAGGTCGGGTGGAGCGGCGCCCACCTCTCCTTCGGCTTCAACCTCCTCGGCCTGGTCCACTTCCGGCGCGGAATGCTCGCCCAGGCGGAGCGCTGCGCGCGTGAGGCGGTCCGGCTGGCCGACCGCGTCGGACCCCGGCTGCCCGCCAAGTGGTACGCCGTCGGTCTGCTGCTCGACATCCTGCTGTCCCGCGGCGAGAACGAGGAAGCGCTGAGCGTCGCCGAGACGCACGACTTCGCGCCGCCGTACCCCAACGCGGTGGTCTTCCCGGACCCCCAGGCGCTGTACGGACGCCTGCTGCTCGTCCGTGGCCGGCGCACGGAAGCCATCGCCCAGCTCACCGCCGCCGGGAAACGACTCGAGGCCAAAGGCATCCTCAATCCGACCTGGTGTCCCTGGGCGGGGCACCTCGCCCTCGCCCTCGCCCAGGAGGACCCGGCAGGCGCCCGAGCTCTCGCAGCGCAGACGCTGCGCCGAGCAGAGCGTTACGACACGCCCACCGCCATAGGTGAGGCACTGCGCTTCAGCGCGGCGGTGTCCGAGGCGGGGGACACCTTGGCGCTGCTGGAGCGGGCGGTGGAGACGCTCAGCAAGTCCCCCAATCAGTTCCTGTACGCCGAGGCACTGGTTGACTTCGCCGTCGGCCTCAGACGCCGCGGCCACGCTGACCGCGTGGCGGAACTGCTTTTCGAGGGTGCCGACTTGGCGGAGAGGTGCGGGGCGGAACGTCTCGCGGAGCGGGCCCACGCGGAGATTGCCGCAGCGGGCTTGCGCCCGAGTGGACTACGCATCAGGGCGCAGAGCGGAGACCGGACAGCAGAGCCCAGCCGCGCGGGTGCCGGCAAAGTGCAGCACTGATACCGCGCGCCCTTACCCCGTCGGAGTCTCAGGCATCGCCGGGGAGCAGGTGCTGGCCGACCTGGCGGAAGGCCCAGGAGCCATGGGCGTGGGTGAAGACCCACACAAGGTCGAAGCGGTTCGGCCACACCGCGGGCACGCCGCTGTGCGATGCGCCAAGGGCGTTGACGATGGCCGGGATTCGCGAGTGCTCCCAGCAGATGAGGACCGGTTGGGGAGCAGAGAGCGCGGCCTTGGTCAGTGCCGCTTCCTGACCCTCGGCATAGGTGGTGTCCAGTCTGATGCCCAGGTGCTGGGCGAGCGGTGTGACGGTCTCCCGCATCCGGTGGGCGCCGGCGAGGGGACCTTGGTCGGCGGCGGCGTAGATGGTACGCGGGCGTACGATGCCCGGTTTCAGGGCCTGGCCCTTGGGCGGGGCGAACAGCGTCGGCAGTGCCCCGGCCCGTCCCCAGCCGCGTCGGGTGAGGGACTTGGCGTCCGGACGGCCGTTCTCGTCGATACCGGATTCGTGTTTGCCGGGCTTCTCCCCGTGCCGGATGACCATGATGGTGGTGTCGTCTCCGACCGGGACCCCGGAGACCGGCCCGTCGGTGGGGTCGGATGCGGCTTTGCGCGCGTGCTTGCCGCCGCAGCCCGCAAGGACCGCGGGCGCGGCCGCCGCCATGGCGGCCAACGCCCAACGCCGGCTGATCGCCTCGCGACCGGCACCGCTACCGCCCGTCACCCGCGCAGGTCCCTCCATCCAGCGTCCCACCAGACGAAATCCCTCCCGTGTAAGTCGAACCACTCGTCACTGCGGGGCAGTACAGCATCGCTTGGTGAGAACTCCTCTCATGTTGGCCGCCATCGGAACCGGGCAAGGCGGCAGACGGTCTCTCCCCGGGAAGGCCGGGCACAGCGCCCGTGAACGCCCGAGCGCCGACGGCGAGAACGCATCAGACATGCAGGAAACGGATGAAGATGAGGGCTGGGGAGACGTTGAGGCGGCGGCTGCCGGGCACCGCCGTGTACGTGACGGCCCTGCTGCTCACCGCCTGGTGGCTGAAGGGACAACCGGCAGCGGAGCGCGCCCGTTTCATGCGCCACAACAGCAGCAACGTCCATCACCTGGATGTCGGCAAGTGGTGGACCCTGTTCACCAGCGGTCTGGTGGTCGACGGTGTCCCGGCCCTGGTCGGTATCGCCGCGGTGGCCGGGGTTCTGGGATGCGCCGAATGGCGGTGGGGCACGCTGCGCGCGTGCGGAGTGTTCGTCTTCGGCCACCTCACCGCGACCCTGCTCACCGAGGGCGCCCTGTGGCTGATGCACATCGTCCATCTGCCAGGCGTGCCCACCCGGACCCGTGACGTGGGCATCAGCTACGGCCTGGTGACGACCGCCGCCTGCCTGCTCGCCCTCGCCACCGGCCGGCTGCGCCGCTACGGCCTGCCTCTGCTTGCCGCGGCGCTGACGGCCGCCCTGCTGTACGACCAGGAACTCGCCGACGTCGGCCATCTGGTCTCCCTGGCGCTGGGCGCCCTCGCCACCCGCACGGGGTGGCTGCGCACCCCGTCCGGCCCGGCACGGACGGAGACCGCCGGGCCGGGTCCCGTCGACGCCGACGCATCGCCCGGCGGGAGTCACCCTGTGGGGAATGACGGCATCGGTGCGCCGGATCGGCGAGGAGCAGCTCCAACTGGCGGGTGCTGAGGCAGGATCGAGCGCTGCCGGCTGTACTCGCCCGGCAACTGCCGTGACAGCTCGGTGACCGCGCCGCCGACTTCACCGGATTGCCCTGCCGGGGCGCCGCGCGAGAGGGCCCGGACGATGTCATCGCCCGGGCCCTCTCAGCCGGCCGGAACTAGACCTTCTGCAAGGCGAAGTTCAGCGTCGTCGTCGCTCCCTTGCTGATCCTCACCGTCGTCATCTGCGACTGATAGCCGTCGTCCGCGCAGATCACCTGCAACGGGTTCCGGGCATCGGTCCACACCTGATAGTGGCCGCTCGCGTCGGTGATGATCGTGTAGTGCGCCCCCGACGTGGTGATCTGGACCACCGCGCCGGGCAGCGGACCCGCGGACCCGGTGACGACGCCGGTGACCTTGCCCCCCAGGTCTTCGGCGGGGCGTCAAATGCCCTCTCAGGCCGCGCCGTAGGGGCATCCTCCCGGAACCCCTGCGGTCCGGTGCACGAAGGCCGGCCGCAGGTCGGGGTCCTCGGGGTCGTAGTAGCGGTGGAACACCGCGGTCGCCCCTCCGGACAGGGGCGGGACGATCCAGCTCCAGTCAGTCGGCACCGGGCGCCCGTGCCGCCCCTCGCGCTCCACATGCGAGAGGAAGCGCCGCGACTCCGTGTGGTGGTCGGCCATGCTCACCCCCGCCTGCTCGTAGGAGTGCAGGACAGCCAGGTTGAGCTCGACCAGGGCGCGGTCCCGCCACAGGGTGCGCTCGTTACGGGTATCGAGGCCGAACAGCTCGGCGACGGCGGGCAGCAGGTTGTAGCGGTCGGTGTCGGCGAGGTTGCGCGAGCCGATCTCGGTGCCCATGTACCAGCCGTTGAAGGGCGCGGCCGGGTACATGACCCCGCCGATCTCCAGCGACATGTCGCTGACGGCCGGCACCGCGTACCAGCGCAGACCGAGGTCGGCGAACCCGGGATGGCGCGGATGCGTCAACGGCACCTCCAGCACGGCGTCCTCGGGCACCTCGTAGAACTCCGGGGTCAGGCCAGGGCCGGGCTGCACCAGCAACGGCAGTACCTCGAAGGGCGTTTCGCCGCCCTTCCAGCCCAAGTCCCTCGCCAGCGCCACCCGGTGGGCGCTGCGCGGGTCGTCCGCATAGCGCACCAACTGCTCGCCCAGCAGCGCGGCGGCGGGACGGCCGGGGCGATCGGGGGCGAAGACGCTGATGACCGGCCGGACACGACCTCCGTTGGTCGCGATCCGCAGATGCTCGAAGCACTCACTGGCGATGTCGTCGGGATGCGTGACGTGCCGCAGGTCCCGCACGATCAGGTTGTTCCAGTAGAGCCGGCCTATGCAGCGCGCCGCGTTGCGCCAGGCAACCCGCGCGCCGAACGCCAGCTCCGCCGGGGTGTGTTCGTACGTGCCGAAGCGCTCCACCTCCGCGGTGACCTCCGCGAGCCGCCGGCGCGGATCGCCGTCGCCCGGGTTCTCGGCGGCGTACTGGCGGATGAACACCTCGGCGGCCGCCAGGACGGCGTCGTGCGCCGACGAGCGGCGCCGAGCTGGGTCGGACGGAGGGGGGAGTTGCACCGGATTCTCTCCTGCTCGGGGGTTGCTGCTCACGCGGGCCCGGCGCGCCGGCGGTGGTCCGGCGGCCGCTCGGCCGGGAGGGGACGGGTCGAGGCCGAGTCCGGCGGGCGGGCGCGGCAAGCGGGTGGCCGCACGGCCGGGGCCGGGTCGGCCGGATGATCAGTCTTCGGGCGGTTCCCGCAACTGCCGGGGCAGCAACGCGGCCTCGAGTGCGGGCACGTCGAAGGGGTCGAAGTGGATCCGCTCCTGCGGGATACCCTGCCGGGCCAGGGTGGCGCTGGCCTGCGTGACCATGTCCACCGGCCCGGAGAGAAACGCCTCGTGCCGGTACCACGGTCCGAACTCGTTCAGCACCCGCGGCAGAGTGCCCTCCAGCCCCGCAATACGCTCGTGCGACACCGCGGCCCGCACAGAGAGCCAGTGGTGCCGCTGGGACATCCTGAGCATGTCGTCCAGGCCGTATAGCTCCTCGGCGGTCCGCGCGCCGACGAAGACGTCGACGTAGCGCTCTGTCCCGGTGCGGGCCGCGTCCTCGACCAGGGCCTTGATGGGGGCCATGCCGGTCCCGCCGGCCACACACACCAGATCCCGATCGGTGCGCGGATCGAGCGTCATGTCGCCCTGAGTGGGTCCAAGCCGCACCACGTCCCCGGGCTTGGCGCTGTAGACCAGGCCTTGGCTGACCCGGCCGTGGGCGACCGCACGCACGTGGAAGGTCACGGTGTTGTCCGGTCGTGGCGCGTGCGCGGGCGAGTAGTAGCGCCACGCCTTGGGGTGCCAGGGCGTCTCCACGCTCGCGTACTGGCCTGCCGTGTACGGGTAGGGCGCGTGGGGCCGCACGGTGATTTCCGCGATGCCATGGCCGCGGTGCACGTGGTGGATGATCTCCGCCTCCCACACCGCGGGCGCCGTGCGGGCGTCCTCCCCCGCGGCGTGCATCATCACCTGCGCGACGACGCCGTATCCGTGCGTCCATGCGGCGGCCAGCTCCGGGCTCCACTCCGGGCCGGCGTAGCGGGCCAGGGAGGCGAGCAGGCACTCGCCCACCGCGGGGTAGTGGCCGTCCAGCGCCCCGAACTTGCGGTGGTCGCGACCTAGCCGGCAGCAGAACCGGATCAGGTTCTCCGGGTCGTCCACGAGGTCGACGATCTGCAGCAGCCCGCGCAGCAACCGGTCGCGCTGGACGTCCAGGTCGTCCGGGAAGAGCCCACGCACCTCGGGGTGACGTGCGAACAGAATGGCGTAGAAATACACCGTCATGTCCGCTGCGTACGGGCCGACCACAGCCACGCTGGCGCGCATCAGGGCGATTTCCTCCGCGGTCAGCGGCACGAGGTCCGGCAGCGGGCTCGGCGCCGGGGGCGAGGGAGTGGAAGGAGGCGCTGCTGATTCCGGTGACTGCGCCGTGGCATCCGCTGCGTCACGGCGTCCTCGCGACGCACGGGAGAATATCACCGGGCGCCTCCCGCTTCAGTTTGAATCGTCATCACCATGAGGGAAATTCAGTGTCAGAGCAGTGGGGAGCGGGGACCGCCGCGACCGCTGCACAGGCAATCGCGGTTGCCGGGGACAGGCCGACGGCCGGCACGGGGTTCCGCTGTGCCGGAAGCCCGCCCAGCACCCAGAAAAGGTCCGCCATTCGGCTGTGGCGCCGTCACGATACGAAGCGACAGATCAATTCGGCCGCACACGGGGCGACTTGGGAACGGGCGGGAGGGAACTCCCTGGGACCTCCTGCGGTTCGGTGGCGATCGGCAGGAACGCATTCACCCTAATACACAATCTCCACCGGTCAACCAAAGGATGGGCACGACCTCGCCGCCACTCGCGCGCTTATGCCCCGCAGGCCGGCCCGCGACGCTCGTGTTCGGCGCCGAGGAGGGGGAATCGACGCGGAACCGACCGGAGGAAGTGTATGGAACCGGCTGAAAACAGGCCGCGGCACGGCAGCCCGACAACTCCCCCGGAATCCGCGTCCGCTGCCGCCGGTGAGGTGTCGAAGCCCGCTCCGCATTGCCACCCGAAACCAGTCGGCTTCGGGAGCTGTGGTGGATTCAGAAGGCATGGCTCACCACAGCGTAATACCAGGTGAATTCACCGAGCCGAACATGATCTCTGTCGGTAAATCCGGATAACCCAGGCACTCGGGTTCCTGGGCTGCGGTCCTGCTCTGGAAAATCCTGTGCCGCTCGAAAAGTCATCGTCGCTGGTGGCAGCGGTGACGGTTCGTCCGCCGGCAGCATGTCCCGGTGATCGTGTCCCTGCCGGATGACCCGAAAGTTGCTCTCCCTGCCGTCGGTGCCTGCGCGGCGATGCCGCGAAAGACGGGGAACTTCTCGTGCTGCGGCACAAGGACGCGGTGCTGCGCCGACAAGCCGACCGGCCCGTTCCGCTACGAGCCGGCCGATCGATTCTGGTTCGCTGCCCTCTCCGGCCTCATACCTCGGCGCCACTGGCGCGACGTCGTCCCGATCAGCCCAGGCACCCTGCTCGGCCGGCACCGCCGTTTCATCGCCGCGATGTGGGACTACAGCGCGCGCAGGCACACCGGTCGGCCACCCACCGCAGCGGCGATCAAGAACCTCGTGTCTGCGCCTCGCCAGCAAGAATCCGCGATGGGGCCACAGGCGAGTCCAGGGTGAATCGGTGCGGCTCAGGCACCGGCATCCCAGCCTCAACGGTGATGGACAGTGCAGCAGGCCGGGAATCTCACCGCCGACGCAGACACGTCAGGACAGTCGGCGCGCCGGTCAGGTCTCCATCACGGCATCGCAGTCGGGGCAGACCACGGTGGCGTACTCCGCGGGGTACCAAGGCGACTCAGGGTGCTCGGAGGGCTTCCAGCAGGCCGTTTCCATGGCGAAGGTGTCCTTGCCGCAGAGGGTCCGTGGTCCGGTCGTATCGGGAGACCCTGGCGCGGCGGGCGCCGCGTGCACCCGGCGGACGAGCCGTTCCCCGCCACGCGGTACGCGTGTGGCTACCACCTTGTCGACCTCGTACACGACGACGATCTCGCCCATGCCTCCAGCATAGGCGCCGGACGGCCCGACCCGCCCCCAGCAGCCGGTCGGGCGGCCGCACGGAGCGTGGCGCCGTTCGAGCTCAGTCATCTCAGACTACAGCCGTGCTCGTCTGCCGGGCGCAACACGCCCAACGCGGCGTGGGACGTGATTCCCCAGGCGGAATGCGTGACAGCCGCCGGGCAGCCCATCTGATCGCGGTCTCCCTGTTCGACCCCTTGTCCGTCACCGCCCCGATCAGGCGGGCCAGTGGTACCGGCCGCCGCGCGAACAGACAGGCACCAGGACCGCAGCGGCACGGGGCGAACCCCCGCTCGCCCATGGCTACGGCTGGGGGGATGGCAAGTTCACGGCCGCGGTGGGAAGCCTTCACGCCCCTGCACAACAGTGCTCGGCCACATCGGCGACCTCCTCGCCGGGACGGCGGCTGCTCTCGACCGGTCGACACGCCGATCGCCCTGGTTGCCTCCGCGGCGGCCGCATCGCCGGTAGCGTCCGGGATCCATGCAACCGCGCCGCTCTCTCATCCCCCGCGCCGCTCTGCCCCGCCGCAATGTCCTGAACATTGCGGCGGCCGGCGCGGTAGGCGTCCTTGTCCCGCCACCCTCCGCCGTCAGGCGGCCCCAGCATGCCGCTACCGCCGATCTGCCGCCTGACCCGGTCGTGGCCCAGCAGGTGCGCGCTGAGCTCGTGCACAGCTGGGAGGGCTACAAGAAAGCCGCCTGGGGATATGACGAGGTCCGGCCGGTCTCAGCCGAACACCACGACTTCTTCGTGCCGGGACAGACTTTCGGCCTGTCCATCATCGAGGCACTGGACACCCTTTGGATCATGGAGTTGGACGAGGAGGTGGCGCCGGCCGCCGACTGGATCGAGAAGCACCTGGATCCAGTGGTGGACGGCGACGTCCAGGTCTTCGAGGCGGTGATCAGGTTGGTCGGTGGTCTTTTGTCCGCCTACTTGTGCACCGGCCGGGAGGCGCTGCTGACCCGATGCCGCGAGCTCACCGACCGACTGTTGCCGGCTTTCACGCGCTCCCCTACGGGCCTCCCGTACAGGCGCATCAACCTGCGGACCGGCAAGGTGTCCGGCACCGTCACGCCGCTGGCAGAGGTCGGCAGTAACATTCTGGAGTTCGGGCTGCTGTCGCAGCTCACGCGCGACTCACGCTATTTCGGCGCCGCCAAGCGCGCGTACCAGGCGGTATTGGACCGGCGTTCCTCGCTCGATCTGCTGGGCACCACGATCGACGTCGAGACCGGCAAGTGGGTGGACGGCACCTCGTGCGTGCCCAACCCCCCGGTCGACTCCTTCTACGAGTACCTGTGGGCAGGGGCCGAGTTGTTCGGCGACCGGGACCTTGCGCGCTGGTACCGGTTGCTCACCGACGCAGTACTGCACAGGCAGGCTGAACAGCGCGCCGGTCACCTGTGGTTCCGCCAGGTCGACCACAGCAGCGGGAGAACGGTCGGCCGGGTCCAGTCGGAGTTGGCTGCGTTCTATCCAGGGCTCCTCGGCAAGGGCGGCGACCTGTCGACGGGAAAGAACTACTACCTGTCCTGGACCGGTCTTCTGGACCGCCACCCTCTGCTACCGGAATCCTTCGACTTCAGCAGCCAAGAAGTCCTCTCGCCTCGGAACGATCTGCGTCCCGAGTACATCAACTCTTCTTTCGACCTGTGGCGGCTGACCCAAGACGCCTCCTACAAGACCACCGGTTACCGCTGCTTCCAAGGGATGCGCGATCGGTTGCGGGTGCCCGGCGGCTACACCGTCGCCCTCGATGTGACGGCCTCCCCGCCTCGCCTGGGAGACCTGACACCCGGCTATTGGTTCGCGGAGGCTCCCAAGTACCTGTACTTGATGTTCGCTCGCAGCCCGCGCTTCGACTACCGCGCCGGACTGCTGTCGACTGAGGGCAAGATCCTGCGGGGCGCCCTGCGGGCGTGACCGGCACGACTGCCGCCGGCGCCTTCGTTTTGTGAATGATCTCGGTCCGGATACCCGAGCGCACGATGGATGCGGAGTTCCGCGAGGTGCAGATCCGGCGGTCGGAAGCCGGCCCGGCGACGGCACGCATGTCGGAGCCCGAACGCGCAAGCACCACCGCACAATCGGGCCGGCCGCCCCTGTTTTTGATCGTTCTTGACAGGACGAGCCCTAGGGCCCACCAACCGCGAGGGATAGCCTCGCCCCGTCCGCAACCCCCTGTGCCACCACCCCCCACCTGAGGGGGCGGACACGCAAGTCCCCTTTCGATCCCAAGGGAGGACTCTGATGGCACACGGCATCAGACGGTGGCTGCTCGCGGGGGTGGGCACCCTCGGCCTCGCAGCAGCGGGCGCCGTACCCACAAGTAACGCTGTCCACCAGGCAAGCTATCCGCAAGTACGGCCAACCGTGGCCGATTACACGCAGGTGACGACCAGCCAGACCCCACCGACCCAGTCCCAGTGCACGTCGGTGGGACGCCGTTGCTTCACCCCCCAGGGCATCCAGGCGGCCTACAACGTAGGCCCTCTGCACTCGGCCGGAAACGACGGCCACGGTCAGACGATCGCAATCGTCGACGCCTACGGCAGCGACACCATGGCCCACGACCTGCACGTCTTCGACCAGGCATTCGGCATCCGGTCCATGTGCGGGGAAGAGGGCGTCAACTGTGCGTCCGGCATGCCGACCTTCAGCGAGCTTCATCTGCAGGGCTCGCCCGCGACCAAGGCGCCTCCGTCCACGAGCAAGGCCCCCGGGCAGGAGGACAAGAGCGCGTGGGCGCTGGAGGTGGCCCTCGACGTCGAGACCGCCCACGCCATGGCACCCGGCGCCAACATCCTGCTGGTCACCACCCCGACCGCCGAGACCCTCGGGGTGCAGGGCTTCCCTCAGATGATGGCTGCCGAGCAGTACGTCGTCGAGCACCACCTCGCGACCGTCATCTCCCAGTCGTTCGCCTCCGCGGAGGGCGCCTTCCACGGCGCCCGGTCGCTGGAGAACCTGCGCGATGCCTACAAGGCGGCGGCACAGAACGGTGTCACCGTTCTCGGCTCGTCGGGTGACGACGGAAGCGCCGGCTCGGTCAAGGCGCCGGTGGGCAAGGGCGGGTCGACGCTCCCCGATCCCGCGGTCGAGTGGCCCGCGTCCGACCCGCTGGTCACCGGAGTCGGCGGCACGGACCTGTGCACCGACCCGGGTGCCACCAGCGGCAGGGCCGTCGACAGCGTCTCCCCGCCCGGGGCCTGCCAGAAGGCCTCCGGCCAGTCGGAGATCGCCTGGGTCGGCTCCGGTGGCGGCTACAGCAGCGTCTTCGCCAAGCCGGACTACCAGTCGGGTGCGCTGCCGGCCGGCAGCACTTCCATCGGCGCGATGCGCGGCGTTCCGGACATCTCCCTGCAGGCGAGCCCGTCGACGGGAGCGCTGGTGTACGTGTCCCTCCCGCCCGACGGCCTGAGCGGGCTGAAGTGCGGCAGCACGCCGTGCAGCACGGGCTGGTACGACATCGGCGGAACGTCGCTGGCGTGTCCCCAGTGGGCGGGCCTGGTCTCCATCGCTGCCCAGATCAACGGCGGTGGACTCGGCCCGATCAACCCGGCTCTGTACAAGCTGGCGTCGGACCCGGCCACCTACGCGGCAGACTTCAACGACGTCACCGTGGGTGGCAACGCCGCCGAGACCTCGGTCCCGGGCTACTCGGCCACCGCAGGATGGGACCCTGTCACGGGGCTGGGTACGCCGAACGCGGCGAAGCTCCTGCCTGACCTCGCCAACGCCGTCCACGGCAGCTGACCCTCTGATGCACCGACCCCGGGCGTCCCGCCGTCGACCGACGGCGCGACGCCCGGCAGCCGTTGCGGCCCCCCCCCACCTGGTCCGAGCAGCGACCTGATGGTCTCCTCTGGCGCTGATCGACGCCGCCGCGGCACCCACAAGGCGATGCGTCGTACGGGGTTGAAGTCGGGCTCGTAGCGGGACTTACCGGACTCCGGGCATCGAATCCCATTGGTACCGAGCGGCGGCCAGACTGCCGTCAGGGTCTCCAGCTGGTCGGCAGCGCCGTTCTCGGCCAGCCGGGCCCGAAACTCGCACAGCACCGAGTAGTCGAATCCGGGATCGTCCAGCTCCAGGCCCAACGCGTACCTCCAGTCGATCCTGGTCCGCACCGCGTCTGCCGCAGCCCGGTCGGACAGGTTCTCCGCGAACTGCAGCACCGACACCAGCGCCAGCTGCCCCGGTGACAGCCCGGGCCTGCCATCGGTGGGATACAGCCCGGCGAACTCCTCGTCCTCGAACAGCACATCCAACCGGTCCCTGATCAGCATCGCCGGAGTGCCGTTCGGACACGCCGCCCGTGCTGTCCGCACCGTCCTGACCGGGATCCTCTGATGCTTCTCCGGCCGCAGGGACATCGCGACCACCCCCACCGTCGACACCGCCCCGCTCCCACCAGACAAGCACCCATCGGGCCAGGCGTCAGCACCCCGCCAACATCACCAGCAGAGTCACGGCATTGCGTCTAAAGGCGGGAACGATCAGACAGGGACGAAAGGACGCACCCCGCTGACCAGTAAGAACGATGAATCCCAAGGAAGATCATCACTGACGGGGAGGGTTGTGTCACCTCTCCTACTGCGATGCTCACTACAGGTCTTCCTTCGACGAATGAGCGCCCTTCTGAAGCCTTTGCGGGGCCGCCGAAGGGCGCTCAAGTGTGAGCCACGGCAACTACTGCCGACGGCTCAGCTGCGAGAGGCTACCGGTCAGAAGGAGACGAAGACACCCGCCTGGTGGTACTGGCCGGCGGCTCCCATGACCTCGCTCTTGACCGCGTCGAGCTGCGCCAGGACATCAGAGTCGCTGAGGGTTGTGGGTCCGGCGGAGACGCCGGCGTGCGGGCTGAGCCCGCCGGAGACGTTGTCGAGCTCAGCCTCGGAGATCTCAGCGGTCTGGATCTGAGGAGCGGAGTTCATAGCGAACTTCCCTTCGTATAAATGTTCTACAAGAGGAGCAGCCCATGTGGGGACAAACCGTGAGCCGCGACTGCAGGCGCGCCACGTCCAGTTCCGGGAACCGTCGCGCGACCCCGGCAGCGCACAGGATGAAATCACGGAGCGTGCCGAGCAGCCACTTAAACCACTCTTCCACCAGGTCGGTTAGCGGCATGGTCTACACATCCGTGCAGTCATTGCCATGCTTTGCGGACCCCTTCTCTACAAGCTGCGTGACCCCGGCGATGGTTGGTATCACCGCATGAGTTCATGACTTGACGCTCCGCACCAGCCGAGCGCCGTCTGACGTGTTCTTGTGCAGATCCAGCGACCGCTGTGTTGCGGTTGTTGGGGCATTCGATGTGCAGATCCACGGCGTGGGGCGTTCGGGGACGTGCTACAGGCCCTGTCCTGTCGGTTTCAGCGAAGGCAGGAGGCCCCAGGGCGTCACGGGCCAAGGACCATCCAGACCGTGAACTCATCAAGCGCCCGACAGGGAAACCGCGTAGAACCCCGGCACCCACGACGGACACGCCAAGGCCTTTGAGTACTTCACGGCCGATACGTGACGCTACCGAGCACCCCTGTCCACAACGGTGTTGACCTTGCGACTATCGGCCGTCACCTGTGACACTCCAGCCCCACGCCACGCTGAACGTGGTGACCCCGGGTGGGGTTCAGGCACCTGCCCTCTTGGAGGAGGCTCGCGGGCGCCGGCGTGCAGGCGCAGGCTCGTTTCCCCCGTGACGGGTCTGCCCCTGCTCGAAAGGCCGACCTGGGCGCCCTACACGTGGCAGGGCGTCCAGGGCCCCTTCGGTGAGCCAGTGGAGTGGACGGTCGCGAGCAGTTCCTGCCCATCCGCGGCCGCACAGTGAAGCACGTGCCACGGACAATGAGCCTGGACCCGCGGCCGAGCAGTTGGACAGCAGCGGAGTGCAGCAACCATCGCGACTGCAGCCGACCTCCAGTGACCCCCGATGAGGCGTGGTCGCGCGCCTGCGCAACACCGGCTGAATCCTCCCCGCGCATGACGGTGCCCCGGTACTCGTCACCAGGACGAGCACAGGGCACTGCCGTGCCCGGCGACGTCAGCCCTGGGGAAAGCGACCCCCGTACGTCGCTGCCTGCCCTCCGGAGGGAGGTACACGGGCGGCATCGTGCAGGGGTGGAGCCGTTTGCCTTCCGGTTCCGCGCGACGGACCTGCCCTCCGGCCGCGTAGAGCAGACGACGGATTCACCCACGGAGGGGAATGCACAGTGACAGCGCGCGCACTCAAGGGGGCACTGAGGGGTGCCAGGGGTACGGCGATCGCGGCGGCGGCGATGGCCGTGCTGACCGCGTCGCAGGCGCCGAGGGCGGTCTCGGCCGAGGCCGCGGAGCCCGCGCGCAGGGCGGCACCCGCCGAGCTCGGCCTCGGCGTGTCCGGCGACACCCCGTACCGCACCGACCTTCCCCCGCTGGGGACCGGGAGGGTGGGCTCGGCACACGGAGTGACGGACGGCGGCGCCCTGCCCGCGAGCGTGTTCGCCGCGTACCGGCGTGCCGAGGAGGAGCTGGCGCGCAGCGCGCCACGTTGCCGGCTGCGCTGGCAGCTGCTGGCCGCGATCGGCCAGGTGGAGTCCGGGCAGGCACGGGGCGGACTGGTGACCCGGGACGGTACGACCGTGACGCCCATCCTCGGCCCGCGGCTGACCGGTGGCGCCTTCGCCGTCGTGGCGGACACCGACGGCGGCGCGTACGACGGTGACGCGGTGTACGACCGCGCGGTCGGCCCGATGCAGTTCATCCCGTCCACCTGGGCGCGCTGGGGAGCGGACGGCAACGGCGACGGACGGACGGACCCGAACAACGTCTACGACGCGGCGCTTGCCGCCGGCCGCTACCTGTGCGCGGGCGGCCGGGACCTGTCGAACCCCGCCGACCTGGACCGGGCGATCCTGGGCTACAACCACTCGGACGCCTATCTGCGCACCGTCAAGGCGTGGTACGCGTACTACCTGACCGGACACCGCGTGGTGCCGGACGCGTCCGTCGGATCCCGGTCGGACCGGCCGAAGCCGTCCAGCCCGAAGAGACCGAAGCCCGCGCCGCCGAAGCCGTCGAACGACCGGAAGCCGGGCGCTGGCCCTTCGCACACGCCGTCGACGCCGCCCACCTCACCCTCCCCCGACCCGTCCCCCAAGGCCGGCGCCCCGCAGGAGTCCGGGACGCCGCTGATTCCCGTCCCCGAACCGACTCTCACGCTGCCCGGCGGCGGTGTGCTGCCCGGCGCGGGGCCGCTGACCACCGGCAACGGCTGGAACATGATGGGCGCATCCCCCTCC